>JALTEL010000661.1 GCA_027073945.1 Caldifarciminota bacterium
ATATTATAGGCACAGGTCTAATTTTTCTTTATTTATTAAAGTATAAAAATAAAAAATGGCTTTTTTCCTTTTTAATTGCACTTTTCCCACTTTTCATCCCAAATACATCCGGTATTGGCCAGTATGCATCTTTTTTTAGGAAAAAATTCGTATGGAGTGGATTTAACGAATGGCTGTCTCCCAATTTCAAGTCAGGTTCAGGCATAGCTTTTCTGTTTTACATATTCTTTTTTTTGCTGGCTTTAAGAAAAATAAAAGGATGGAATTTTATCATCTATACGGGTATTTTCTTTGCCTCACTGTGGGCGAGAAGGTTTATTCCTTATTTTGTAATTTTTACATACCCCTTTGTGACAGCTTATGTAAGTGCAAAATTTGATAATTCCAGAATAGGAAAGGGTTTAAGCGGTATAGAATATATAAATGGCAAGACATTTGCCTATCCGTTCTATATCTTTGTGTTTCTCATTTACTTTGTTTTTAAAACACCGAGCTTCAAGGGCTATTTTTTGCAGAAAGACCACCCTTATGCATGTGCGGTATATCTAAAGCAAAATAACATAAAGGGGAAAATATTAACAACTCAGAGTTGGGCGGATTATCTCTATTTTTATCTGTATCCAGATGTAAAGGTTGCAATTAGCGGCGTATTGGGTGTGCCGGATTCGGTTATCAAGAGATACGGCCAATTTGTGTTTGCGGAAAAAGATTGGCAAGAAGCTCTATCCGTTTTAAAACCAGATTACATAATTTTGCCCATGAAAAACCCTTATTATTCCTTAAGAAATTGCAATGGGTGTCTAAAAATTATACACACGGGACAGAATTTTGTGATATTCCAAAAACGGGCTTTTAATAATAAAGTTTATGGAAATGAAAAGCTTACAAAAAAAGTGAGAATTACTCCTTGACAAATCAACTGCTAACCATTATAATTATTAAAGCGCAAAAGGAGGTGCTGAAATGATTAAAAGATTTATCACTGGAGAAGAAGGGGCAACAGCAGTGGAATATGCAATGATCGTGGGCTTAATAGCCCTTGTATCATTTGTGGCATTCCAGAAATTGGGCCATGAGGTCTGGAGGATTATCAGTGAAATGTTCTATTCACTCTCTACGGTTGCACACCCGTCCAGCACATAGTGGTGAAAATATGACAGTTAAAGGGGGGCTATGCCCCCCTTTTTTGTATAAAAAGAAACAACTACTTGACAGGACGGATGAATTTGGTTATAAATATATAGTAACAAAAAAGGAGGAAGAATGAAGTATGTAATTCCTTTGATAATCGGTGGACTTGTTATAGTAGCAAGCTCCTGTGATAATAACCCTTTTTATCCTAAGGCCGAGGTCAGGGTGACAAAGGTAAATCCTGAAAACCAGAAACTAAAAGTTACATATCAACTCACCTATGTACTTGACCAGTTTGGAAATCTCGTGCGTGTGGACACAGCTCTGACTTATGACATTCAACCTGTTGCCATTACTTTTTCCGAGTTGTACGGAGGCAGATGGGCAGATATTCAACATTATCATATATTATATACTTCGGTTACAACTAATTTTGGTGACACCTTAAATTTTGGTCCGCTTGATGGTGGATTCAATCTCTATATTCCACCCTCAGGTGAGGCCACTGCCAATCTCTGGACAGTGACATTTGATATCATAGACCAGTGTGCGCGTTCCTTTATTGATTACGAAGGCGGACTCACTGACTCTTTGATAGTTACCTTCAATGAACAAATAGATTTTGACGGAAAGGATGAATTGGATAATGATATTCATTGGCACATTCCACACTCCACAGTTGTTTATTATGACTTTGAGGTTGAATATGTCCAGGAAGGAGCAAAGTAGCCTATGAATTGAAAATAAGGAGAGGTGGTGTTTATGATATATTTGTTCAAAAAGTTTCTTCTTGAAGAAGGGGCAGCAGGAGAAGTGGAATATGCACTTCTCATAGGTACACTCGGATTTGCAATGTATGCTGTCTGGAAATGGGTTCGCAACTCCCTGCTCCTTTCCTATGGAACTATCTGGTATTATATACATAAACCGGAATTTCCATAAAAGGAGGCGATTTATATGTTAAAAAGATTTATCAGTGAGGAAACTGGAGTTACCGCTGTTGAATATGCATTTCTTGTAGGCCTTATAGCACTTGTTTCATTTAATATATTGAGATGGATGGCAATGAGGTTTCAGCTCACCATGTACACCATATTTTACAGTTATCTCTGGTGGTGAAATGAAACAGAACATTTCATATGCAATATTGATACTGGGCTCTGTTCTGGCTATTTATATGGACTATAAATGTGGGAAAATATTCAACTGGGTAACCGTACCTATGATTTTTATAGGGCTTTTTATAGGATTAGTAAGACATGATATGCTAAACAGCATAGGAGGTTTTATAGCCGCTTTTATTCTGTTTTTCCCTTTCTTTGTAAAAGGAGGTATGGGTGCTGGCGACGTGAAATTTGCCATGGGTGTGGGCGCTCTCGGCGGTATAAAGTTGTTTGCCTATGCAACAGGCATATCTGCAGGAATAATAATAATTTATGCCATCTATAAGAAGGTGGGCTCAAGGTCTTTGAAGAGTACCGCATATATGGCGTATTCACTTTTAAAATCAATTGTTTTAAGTATTCTATACACCTTAAGAATATCCGCGGAGACACAGAAAGCGGGTATACATGTCCAGAAATCAGAAGCGAAAACAACCGGAATACAGGTGAAATACGGTGTATTCCTTGGTATTTCAAACTTATTTTGTTTGGTCCTCCAGTACAAGGGGGTGATATAATGTTTCATAAAATGTATAAGTTCATCAGGAGCTCCTTGCTGGTGAACAGGAAGGGTACAACAAGGAGAAAAGGTCAGTTTTTGGTTGAGGCCGCAATAGCCCTTCCCATTGTATTGGTGTTATTGTTTAGTATACTTGATTTTGTGAGAGTTTTTGAAAGACAGATAGAATTGAATTTTCTCGCATACAATGCCGCAAGAATAATGATGGTTCACTCTGCCGATCCTAATATAGTCACGCAGCACCTGCAGGAATATGGAGGTAGCGTGCCGGGAAGCCCGAAATTATACAATAATCTCAAAAATGGAGCTGTGCAGGTTCACATAGACCAGGATGATACTTCAGGTATTTTTTATCTTACCATCTCCCATGGAATGAAAAGGTCTGTGTTGTTTGTCCCATCGTTCGATATAACAAGGCTTGGCGTTGCCGCATTTCCCATGGGTGCCAGTCAGAACCAGGATATTCCTTATAAATGGGAAGGAAAGACAACCTCAAATGGCGAGCCAGCTATAAAAGGTTTTGACCAGGAGTACAGAAAAACTCTACCGCGGCGTGAGACCGATATTAATAAAACCGGAACAGGTGTCGCCACATTCCTTGCAAAACAGTGGTATCCCAAAAAAGTCAATGTCGGTGGTGTCAGCTACCTTGAGGCTGCAAAATTTGCAAGTATCTGGACAATGATATGGTGGATGGCAATGGTTGTTGATAAACCTACGAGGAAGGCGCTTGATGCATATATGATGATGGGGGCTGGCCCGTGGAGTGTAGGTAATGGAAGTGATTGGACCGGAGATGAGGAAGCACCATGGCTTGGCAGAAAGTACACTGGATTCTTACATGGCAAGGACAAGATAGAGTACTGGGGAATGGGAGAGTCTCCACCACCTGATAATGAGTGGGATGAGGGCCCAAGTTGCTCGTGTGGCATGTGTGGGTTTTACTATGCTAATTCCTGGACACCGGGATTGCAGGCAATCAGCGGTAAAGACGGTGATTTTTACTGGGCACAGTCCCAGGAGGTCTGTACAGACCCTATAGAGACGCCATGGGGATGTATATGGTGTGCTCACAGTGAATTTGAACCCGTAGAGCATTTTACCTATTCTCATGCAGGAGGACAAATGTGGGGCGGTAAGGGTGACTACTGGAATTTCTACAATGCTGTCTGGGCTTATGCATTGCTGCCTGAGTCCTATGCGACAGCAACTTATCATTCAGCATATTTCAATATTAAACCAGATATGTGGCATTTCCCATGGGGCGGAAAGCCCGGATATGCGCCAGATGAAGTTTCCGGCATGAGTGCTGCGCTGTTTGGTGCTGGCTCCAAGTCAGGAATGAAGATGTATTTGAATATGCTTGAAAACCAGGACCCCAAAGATGAGCAAAAGGCATTCTTTGGTATCTGGGGAAGCAGTGAGAACAGATGAGGAGGTGTTTACCATGAAAGACAGAAAGGGTGTTTTACTTGTAATGGGTGTCTTCCTCATTTTGATATTCTTTGGTGTTTTTTCATATCTGTATGAAACTGGCAGAATAACCATTGCAAAGATGAAAGCTCAAAATGCAGCGGATGCGGCGGCAGCTGCAGGTCAGGTTGTATACAGTAACATGAGAAATAATGCATCAACGCATTATGCTTTGATGGATATCTACGATAAAATGGCTAAAAATGCCGCTGTATGGCAATACGGTAAATTCATGCTGGCGCTTAAAACCGCCTACCATAAGAGAGACTGGATGGTCAGAAATGATGAGAAAAAAATAGTAAAGGATGAATGGAAGGCGTACCATCATGCATTCCATGTCCAGGATGCATGTGTGACACGGTATATGGCTGCTTTTGAATCCAAAGCAGTTGATTTCAGAGATATTTACAATAAAAAACAATTGCGTGATTACACCGAAAAGTTTGCAAAAGAGGTGGTTGACTACAATATATTCCATGTTGTAGATAACGATGAAGTCAGCCAATTTCCAGCATTATGGCTGCGTCTGTGGAATTATTTGCCCGAAACGCCTTTGAATCCCTGGCATTATTATCCATTTGTTGCCCCACTATCTGGGCTTGATTTAAAGCATGACCATCTGCCGGATTACTCCAGTGGTAGTAGCAGCTATTTACCGGTTAATTACGAAGCCGAGCTTGGTTTGGATAAATTAGGAAGATATATGGGAAGAGTTAGAATCAGATTAATGCCCACACCTTTTGAGAGGTTCCTCAATATGAACTGGCTAAGGCACTGGCACTGGTGGCTTCCAAACAGACAGGTTTATGCAACGGCAGCAGCACAACCGGAGACATTTGATAAGAATAAGATTTACATATACAATGTCACGCATTTGCCGCAGCTTATGTTTCCATTTCCATTTGCATTTAGAGAGAAAAATATATATTTTGGCATGACCTTCAGTCCTTCCTGGAGTTTCAGCTTCCTGCCCGCATCTCATGAATTTAACTGGTACAGGCCTCAAATAGCGCCTGTTATGCAGAGTCAGACCAACAAACCTCATCACTGAGGAGGTGAATTATGTTGAAAAAATGGCTTAAAAAGAGAAAAAGAGGCAGCATACTGGTTGAGTTCATCATAATTGCACCGATTTTCGTAATATTTCTTGCAGGTATTTATGCACTTGGACAGTATATAGACACGAGAATGAAGCTTGTTATGGCAGCAAGAATACTGGCCCAGCAGACAGCCATGCCGAAGTTCAAGGATAAGTCCGATGCCATGTATTATCCCTATGGACCTGAAGGTGGTATGATGCCCGGGGCTTTCGGAAAGGATATAACCGGTTTCTTTTATAACATAAATTATGGGTGGCCCAAAATGTTGCACAAAAGCAGTTTCCTGTGGAAATACCTTGACCCGAAATCGACCGGAATGGTGTTCAAAGCTGGCAGGAATCAGGGAGAGAAGGCTGTAAAAAAGTATCTTGAAGCCTGTGGAATGAAAACGGACTCAAAACATCTGGAAATTATGGTGCGTGCAAATCCGCATTTTGTTGCTACGAAAGACGTGTATTTGCCTAAAAATAATGGTGATATTTACAGAGATGCCTTTCATGGAAGACCTGGGGGTGCGAAGAAGAACAGAAGAAAGGGCATTGCCTCGGTTCATCCTGCATACTGGAAATGGGGTAAGGTTGAAGACCATCAGGCTCTCTGGGTAAAATATCCTCATGGCATGTCAAATGAATGGATGGGGGCCAAGGTTGACCCAATGAACGGAGAGGAGCCAAAGCATTTTGATAAATACGGCTCTGAACAGAGGGAGAAATATTTGTATGACCATTATACATTTCCCGTTGGAGGATGGATAATAATAGCCAAGGTGAAATACAAACAGGAAATTCCATTTGCAGGCGGGTTGTTGAGGCTTGCCATGCACTTTTTGAATAAGGATGTAAATGACTCTACTTTTGACCATTTATGGCTTGAAGGTAGTGCCGCATATCCTGCCCCAATGTCTATTTATGACATAATGGATGCAGATTCGGCGCTTCACAAGGCTCAGATGACAGAAAAATCTTGGAAATAAAATAAGGAGGTATAAATGAACAAGCGTCTGTTGATAGTTGCACTGATATTTGCGATTTTTACTGGTATACTGACGATATCATATATGAAAAGCATTGAGAGTAAAAGGTTGAAAGGCTTTGAGATGGTAACAGCAGTGGTCACCACCACCGATGTTCCTGCCAGAAGCCTTATAACTCAGGATATGCTTGAAGTAACCAAAATACCTAAAAATTTCTTGCAGCCAGGTGCATTTTCTACCATTGAAGATGTTGTGGGAAAAGTAGCGCTTGTACCTCTTAAGGCAGGTTCACAGGTTTCATCAGATATGGTTGTGGATATTTCAATGGTGAGAGGTCTTTCCGCTCTCATTCCGACAGGTTATAGAGCTATTACACTCCATGTTGATGCTATCACCGGAGTAGGTGGGCATATTGTCCCCGGAGATATTGTTGACATATATGCAGTGCTTGAGAAAGAGTCGTTTTCAAACGTAGTGAGAAAGCCTACGGTTGTTGTTCCGTTTGAGAATATTCTTGTACTGGCAGTGGGGCAAAAACTGCCTGTACCAACTGCAGCCGAAGTTGCCAGGAAGAAGAGTATGGCAGAGGAACTTGGAGCAGGTGGTAGCGCAAGCAATATTACGGTAGCCGTTCCACCTGATACAGCGGCAGACCTTTTAATGCTTCAAGAGTATTCCGAAATTGTTGTTGTTATGAAACCACTGGGAGAAAAGGATTATATCCCGTTAAAGCCCGAGACTATTGATGATGTGTTGAGAAAGTATCTGGGAAAGAGAAGGAGAATATACAGACGTGTGTCATCCAGATATATAAATGTGTATGATGGCCTGGAAAGGAGTACTTACAGGGTGCTCTCAAGCGGAAAAGTTCTGAAGGTCAGCTCTAAGAAGATTGCTGCTGGTTCATGGAGTGGCGGCAATTCTTCCATGATACCTACAAGCTCCATAGAGGGTGCAATGCAAAAGGCTCTGGCAAACCCCAGAGTGCAGCAAATGCTTCAGAATCCCAATGTGAGAAGCAGGTTGATGAATATGCTTCAGAATGTAGGCGGTGGATGCCACGGGCCAAATTGTGCTCATTGAGGAGTAAGATATTATGCTTGTAATCATAGCTGTTCTGGCATCTGTTACCGTTGCTTTCATAATATACCTAATATTACAGTCTATGCGAGGTGTTGTTGCAAGGGAAGCAGGGACACCAGCGGGGAATATACTATTTTTTAAGACAAAAGAGCAAATTTACTACTTTAGAATAATAGTATATGCAATTGTAGCTGCTTTTGCCATTGTAGTATTTGGTCCTATTCTCAACAAGATTATAGCCTTTATATTTTTAGAAGGCCTTACTGTTCTGGGAATACGTTCTCTTCTCAGTAACCTTAGAGAAAAATGGGTGGATACATTTGACGGTCAGCTTGAGGATGCAACCCATCTACTTGCCAATTCACTTCGTGCAGGCCTTGGTTTTATGCAGGGGCTTGAAATGGTTGCAGACCAGGTAGAACCACCTTTCAGAGATAAAGTAAGGGGTATGCTCCGTGATGTGCGTCTTGGAGGTACACTTAAAGACGCATTTAAAAAATTTGAAGAAGAGGTCCCAGAAAGTAAAGAGTTGAAGACATTTACATCTGCTGTTGTTATACAACTGCAGACGGGAGGAAATCTCTCCGAGGTGCTGGACCATGTTGCCAATACAATAACGCTGCGAAGGAAATTGAAGAGGAGAATTCAGGCTCTAACTGCTGAGGGAAGACTGTCGGCTTATGTTATCACTGCTCTGCCATTCTTCCTTGAATTTATGCTCTGGTTGACACAAAGACAGTTATTCAGCCCGATGATACAAACACCGCTTGGTCTTCTAATTAATGGTGTATGTTTTATACTGATAGCAATAGCTTTTTACTGGATAAAGAAAATAATTACAATAGAATACTAAAGGGGGTTTTATGATAGCTTTACTATTTGTGGCTATTAGTGGTTTTTTATTTTTTCTTATTATGGCGTTTATACCTTCGGAACGTCAGGTTGACGTTGCCAAGAGAATAGAAAGGTTAAAATCCAGAACCGCTCTCAGACATAAAGAAGCGCTTTCATTCGAAATGCAGGGATTTTCGGAGAAATTAGGCTTCGCAATCAATAAAACCCTTCAACCTATACTTAAAAAGATACTGCCGGATGTATACTTTAAGCAACTTGAGAAAAGGTTGATAATGGCAGGCGAGTATGATGTTACTGTCGGACGTTTTATGTCTCAGAAAATAGGTGGTTTTTTGTTATTGGGCATTTTAGGTGTATTAATACTTGTAATTATATTCAAAAAGCCTATTGTATTTTCCGTTATAGTAGGTATTATTGTTGGTATTGTCGGATTCTTCTTTCCTGATTTCAGCCTTCATCAGAATATAGGTAAGCGACATGAAACAATTGACAAACAATTACCTGATTTCCTTGATCAGCTTGTAACAAGTGTTAAAGCCGGTCTTGCTCCTAATGCAGCTTTCCAGTTTACAACAAAGAGATTTAAGGCAGGACCTGTTAGAGAGGAGTTTGAAATAGCACTGCAGGAGATATTCCTTGGCTCGCCGAGGATGGAAGCCCTTCAAAGAATTGCAGAGAGGACAGGCCATAAGGATTTAAAGAGAATGATATCCATGCTCATATACGGCGAGAAATTGGGTGTGCCCATTTCTCAAACCTTGAGCTCTGTGGCCGATGACCTGAGAAACAAAAGATGGGAACACGCAGAAGAAAAGGCGCAGAAAGCACCTGTAAAAATAACATTCCCTATGATTTTGTTGATATTACCGACAATTTTTCTTGTGATTTTCGGAACAATTCTACTAAATTATTTGTATAATGTAAGACCAAGAGGGTAAAGACAAATGAAAGGAGGATTTATGAAAAGGTTCTTAAAAAACATAACTAAAATAGGTCTGTTATTGTTGCCGGCCTTTTTGTTCTCGCAAGCGGTTATTCCCGGAAGAATCATGGATATTCCGGTGGCAGGAGGACTGCCGCCCGATAAACCTGTCTTTAATGTCGGTTTGATGTTTGCGAACAGATTGAAAAAGGATGGTATCAGTTCTAAATACAAAGGCATATATCCCGGAAGTTTTGGATTTTACCTGGGTGGCGGGTACAGGTTTTTTCAGGCTGGTATAGGTTTTACACAGGAGAATAAGGCTATACTCGATTTGTCCGTGAATATATTGAATGAGAAAGATGGAATGCCGGCTGTTGCTGCTGGAATTGACCAGTTATTCATAGGTTCTATGGAATCAGAGGCAACCGAAAATGTACCGAAAGACTCCGGAGGACTTCGCATACCTCTGTATCTCGCTTTGTCCAAGCACATAGGAGACTTTTTCCTGATAAGCGGAGGAATAGGTACTGGGAAATTTGCATTTCATTTTCCAAGTGGGACGGACAGCATCGGCAAGATAAATCCCGTTGGTGCTTTCTGGGGTATTGAACTTAGACCTATTTCTCATCTTGGTATAATATGGGAAGGCTATATGCCGAGTTATAAAAGAAATATTGGCATAACTGTACAGATGATGCCGGGACTCGAGGCTTTGCTCGGTGCACGTTATGCCGATTATACCTTTTCAAAAATAATCCTTGACCATCTTGTTGCAGGAGTTAGATATCAGAGACAGTTTAAGCCTGCCGGTAAAAAGCACAGGAAAAAGGCAAAGATACTTGTGTTCGGGAAATTGTACGATGAGGATGGATTTATAGTACCACAGGGTAAAGTTACCACGGCTAATGGAACAATTACATTAAAGGTAAGAAGAGATGGCAGTTTTTCCACATATCTTGCACCAGGTACATACAAAATTGTTGTTGATGCAAGACCTAAGTATGATATTTTGCAGAGGACACTGGAAGTAACGCCTGATATGTCAAGATTGAATTTTACAATCAAGCTGAAGAGAAGCAAAACATATAAAGAGCTTGTTCTGCATCTTGAAAATGCAAGAAACAAATTGAGGAATAATCTTATAAAGGATGCATATGACGAAATACAGCTTGCCCGTAATATTGATTCCACGGATAAAAGGGTAAATGTTGTGTGGACGCAGATAAAGGTCAGGATTGAATCTCTTGAACGAGTGTACAGAGAACGTGCAAAGAGAGAAGAAGTTTCCGGCAGGTTATCCGCGGCATTATCATACTGGAAAAAGATAACAGAGCTTGATCCCAAAAACACAGAGGCCAATCTTTCTATAAAGAGAATAGAAAACAGACTGGCTCAGATTAAAAAGATTCAACAACAGCGCCGTGTAGCAAGACAAACCACAACACATACGGGGCAGGTAAGGAAAGCTAATCTGAAAAAGCAAATTCCTCAATTGATGACAAGGGGGAAATCTCTCTTCTATGCGGGTAATTACAAGGAAGCCAAATCAATATTTGTGAGAGTGTTGAGCATTGATCCCAATAATAGTGAAGCCAAGTATTATTTGAATAAAACCAATTATTACTTAAAAGCATTAGGAGGTGGAAGATGATATCCATTGTTATAGGTGTAGCTCTATTGATATCTCAGGTAGCACCTGCCGAAGTTCCTGCTATAAATCCGGAAGCAACAGCTCCTGTGAGTACAGCAGAGTCTGGTGCCCCTTTACTCGGAGAAACCCAAACCACGCCAACTATCAGATTGGTGAATGGTTTCTCTCATATTTTAAAGGTCCCACTTTTAGATAGAGTAGTTATTGGTGACCCTAAAATACTTACAGCATCCGTTATTGCCCCTGATGAAATTCTTCTTGTACCACATCTACCTATTCTTAAAGATAATGCCACGGATGTAACAAATATGATCATTAAAACAACGGATGGAATGGAAACGGAGTTTAAAGTTTTTATTGACAGCAAAAATGTAGTTTTAGAAGGTAAAAGAACCGTTGGAGTAAAAGTTTATGTTGTAGAGGTCTATAAATCTTATAAGAATGACCTTGGACTCCAATGGGTTGATGCAATGCATTTCCAGGAAGACCCCATTCCTATACCGGGATTGACAGAAGTGGGCCCTATTAAGAGGACAACTCCGTTCTTTTCCGATTTACGTGCATTGGTTCAGCAGGGAAAAGCGAGAATCCTATCTTCTCCCACCCTTGTAACACTGGAAGGAAAATCTGCCGAGTTCTTCGTAGGTGGGCAGATTCCCATTGTTGCATCAGCAGGCATTGGAGGTGTCGGTTCCGTTACATGGAAAAATTATGGGGTGGATCTGAAGATAACACCAACAATTGACCTTCAGAACTATATAAACCTTTCTCTGAAACCAGAAGTTAGCACGCTTGATTGGGTTAATTCGGTTCAATCAGGTGGTTACACTTTGCCAAGTTTAAAGACCAGAAGAATAAATGCGAGCATTCGTGTCCGGTCTGGTGAAACAGTAGGACTGGGCGGATTGGTCAGTACGCAATCAAGTTATCATAAGACGGGTGTACCCCTGCTTTCGGCAATACCCCTTATCGGGAATTTATTCAGTGTAAAAACCAAAATCAACGATGATGCAGAGATAGTTTTTCTTGTGACCCCGAGCATACTTCCCAAATCCCTTTCTATTGTGGAGGTCTGGGATAGAGATAAGAGCAATACCTATGATTTTCCCTTGCTTGTTCGTGAAAATACCGTACTTGTTCCTATTGATGAAATTGCAAAGGTACTTGGCTGTCATGTGAAGAAGACGGAGAATGAAGTCGTTTTTACTTACAAAGGTAAGAAAATCAGAGTTAATTATGACACACAATCTCTTTTAATAGGGCAACAACTTAATGAAATATATGTAGAGAACTATTTCGGTAATATGATGGTAGAGCTTAAAGTTTTGAAACAGGTTTTTAGTAATCTTGAGATTATGTGGGATAAATATCAAAATGTTCTCCATATCATTAAACATGTGAAGAGAATATGAAAAAAATAGCGCTTCTTGCAAGTAAGGGGGGTATTGGGGCCTCTTTTATCACCTCTAATACTGCCATATTACTTGCACTAAAGAAGCCAGTACTGGTAGTGGATATGCAACTTGAGAGGGCTGATATAGCAATGGCTCTCAATATAAATGTCAGGGAAGATATAGTTAAATTGCTTGAGGAGTATGAGTCTGGAAAGAAACCATCTATAAGTGATTTTATATCTGCATATCCAAAGAACGATAAACTCAAGTTACTTTCGTCACCTCCAATACCCAGAAGAAAAACTGTAAATATTTCTCCTGCGGCAATTATGGCTCTTTTTTCCGGTCTGCATACACTGGGATTTGATTATGTCTTTTTTGATGGAATACAGAGTATAAATCCCATAACCGCGCAGATGCTGGAATTGGTTGATGAAGTGTATTTTATAATGTCAAATGACCTGCATTCCTTTAACGGCTTTCAGGGAAAAGTCTCTATATTAAAGCATCATTATTTCCCTCCTGCCAAGGTCAAGTTAATAGTAAATGATGTCCATGAAACGTCTACTGTAAGCATACAGGATATAATGAAGCTTGCCAGTCCTTATAAAGTTATTATGGACATTCCTTATGGAGGGGAAAGGGCTATTGAGTCCATAGATAGAGGAGTCCCTTTTGTTGAGCTTGATAGTGGCTCCCAAACCACAAAAAGCCTGCGGAAATTAGCTGCATATATTCAGGGTGAAATTAAAGAAGCAGAGCTTATAGCCAATCTCAAAGGCGACAAGAAAAAGTTTTCACTTTTTGGCGGGGGCAGTAAAAAGAAAGGTACTGTATCAAAGGCGCCTCATCCGAGTGGAGCTGATGACCTTGACACTGCTCTGGAAGAGGCTCTGCAATTAATGTCTGATGAGCCTCAATCCGGCGGGAAGTCCGTGGGTAAAGTAGCACAGAGTAGTGGGGTTGCCGCTGAAGAGGCTACAGGGCTGTCAGCCAATATGCAGCTTGAAGAGACTGAATTCCAGGTTGAAGCAAAACAATGGCACAAGTGGAAAGAAGATATTCACAGGTCATTGATGCTTGAAGTGAACTGGTCTGAACTGCAGAGTGTTTTCAAGGATGAGAAGGAAAGAAGCAAAGTCAAAACGAGGGTTGAATCACTTGTTATTGACCTTATGGAAAGGATGAAAATAGCCATTGGAGACGTCAGTGAAAGGAAGAGATTTGTACAGGAGGTTTTAGATGAGGCTCTCGGATATGGTCCACTTGAACCATTGCTCAAAGACCCGGATATCAGTGAAGTTATGGTTAACGGACCATTTGACATATATGTTGAAAGAAAGGGGAAACTTTACAAAACGGACACAAAGTTTCTCAATCAAGATCAGTTATTGGTTATAATAGATAGAATATTATCGCCTCTTGGCAAAAGAGTGGACGAGGGCTCACCGTATGCTGACGGCAGATTGCCTGATGGGTCGCGTGTTAACGTAATTATACCGCCCTTATCTTTGACAGGTGCCACCGTTACAATAAGAAAATTTACCAAGAGGAAATTGCAGGCTGAAGATTTAATAGCCCTGGGAACAATTACAAAGGACATGTTGACATTTCTGCGTGCGGTTGTGATAGCCAGAAAGAATATACTGATATCAGGAGGTACGGGCAGTGGTAAAACTACTTTTTTGAATCTTCTTTCAGGATATATACCCAATGATGAAAGGATTATAACTGTGGAAGACACAGCAGAGTTGCGTTTGCAACAGGAGCATGTTATAAGATTGGAAGCAAGACCCCCGAATCTGGAAGGCAAGGGGGAAGTCACAATTAGAGACCTTGTGATAAATTGTTTACGTATGAGACCTGATAGAATTATTGTCGGTGAGTGTCGTGGGCCTGAGGCTCTGGATATGCTCCAGGCAATGAACACCGGTCATGAGGGTTCCATGACAACTGTTCATGCCAACAGCCCGAGAGATGCTATCTCAAGGCTTGAAACCATGATAATGATGGCTGGAATGGAATTGCCTGACAAGGCAATCAGGCAGCAAATATCTTCTGCCATCCATATTATTATTCAGCTTTCCCGTCTTAAGGATGGAACCAGAAAAGTTATCAGTGTTTCTGAGGTTACTGGTATGGAAGGTGATATGATTACCATGCAAGAGATTTTTGTATTTAGACAGACGGGCTATGACGAAAATGGAAAGGTTTTAGGGAAATTTTCCGCAACGGGTGTTAGGCCTATGTGTCTTGAAGAGATAAAGTACAAAGGCCTCAAATTACCCAATGATATATTTAACCCTGATCCGGAGATTCAGCATCTACTATTTAGAAGATGATAAAAAAGGAGTGTGACAATGGCAGGAAAAAATAAAAAGGTCAGCAGTATAATAATATACAGTGTAATTGTCCTTATTATCGGGATTCTTACACTTTTCATGGAGGTTTCAAGCCTTCAAATTTACCAGAAAAAATGGAAGAGCACCACCATCAAAACCCGATTATCAATTATTGCCGAGAATTACACAGGGTATGTAAGCGACCTGTTTTCTATGAGAGATCAATTCGGACTAGATATGAAACTTAAGAATCTTACAACGCAGTATAAGAGTATCAAGTATGCAATTATTGTGGATAAGAACGATATGGTAATCTCCAGTATAGGATTAACTGAGAGGATCAAATACTTCCGTCCGAAAGAGGCCTGGCTACGTCAAGCAGGAACGCAGGTGGCATTCGGCAGGCTGGATAAAGGTGGGCAAAAGATATATCAGGTTGGCGTGCCCTTTTTAACGGAAGGCACTGATATAAGAATTGGTAGTTTGTATATGGGCTCTACGGATAAGATCATAAGCAGCGATGAATTCGATGCATTTTCTACAATGAGAAAAAAGATTATAACATGGTCAATTGTAGGTTTTCTTGTAATAATTATAGTGGTCCTTATTGGATTTGCCTCTATTCAATCTGCACCGGGTCTACCCGAGGACCAGCAAGATAGAATAGTCATTACATCGTCGGATAGCTTTGAACATATTAAGCTTGTCAAGGATTTTGCGAAGCTTCCGATATTTCCGTCTTCTAACTCGCTTAATATTGAATTTAATCATTATAAGAAAGATGGCATGGTTGTATTTCCATTCATGACTGAGAGTGATAATAAGATGATATATGCAGTTGTTTCCTCTCCACGTGAAACTTCGGCAGATATACTTGTTGCAAAAATGGTAACAGAAGCTCTTGATAAAGCGCTGGGTGAGGATATATCCCAGGATGAAATATTTGACAGACTGTTTTTCTACCTTGATTTTCTCGTTATGAGAGGTCCGAAGTTCAACTTCTTACTTGTTTTGATAGATGAGGAGAATTTAACTTACAGACTATCCGCAATAGGGGATTGGTATTTCGGCGATATCAAGAGTGAGGGCGAGGCCCATTTTGAAAGAATGCTCTCAAAGGAAATAGGTACATCAGCGTTGATAGGTAATGATATTCTTCCCACCAATATATCAACGAAGGATGGTGAGTTTAATACGGCCCTGTACTTTGCCGCTTATCCAGATGAATCCATCATGGAAAGAGTTGAAAAACTCATTGATGCAGGTACAATTTCCCCGTTAGAACTGGAAAAAATACAGGATATGGGAGGTTTCGGAGTAATATCCCTGCTTAAAAGGTAAGGATTTTGTTTTCTCTATTTGATAGGATTGAGCAAAGAACTCAAAGGATACCTCTATTTTATTTGCTTATCTTTTCTTATCTGTTCTCTGTTTTTAGAGATTTCCTTGAATCTGTTATAGAAGAAGCTTCGGCGGTTGGTTTCCATGTAAATGAATACGCTTCATTTTTAAATTATTTCATCCATTTCCCATTGTTTTACCATGCCACCTATCTCATGTTGACCATTTTTATTGTATGGTTTACAGGTATGGAGGTAAAAAGAGCACTGAAGTTTGTGCTGTTTTTCTCGTTCTGGATATTGATATGTCCCTTGGTTGACCTTGTATTAGGCGGACACTTTGATCTGAATTATATTATGGATGTTCATATGATTCCAGCTGCTCTTGTAAACTCCTTCAATATATTCCAGCACACGCGCGGTATAACTTACGGAATGAAGGTGGAGGGGCTTCTCGCAGTTCTGGGTCTGGGACTATTCGTTTATCATAAAAGTAAAAATATTTTAAAAGGCTTCCTTATGTTTTTGCTCTCCTATATTTTGATAATAGTAATCGGTGGAGCTATTCACGCAATTTTTGCCTTTATCACAGGTCACAGCACAAATTCCGTTTTCACGGGACCTGGTATAATAGAAACTCCTACTGGAAGATATGCAATGCTCTTGCTGTTTATACTTGTTGTTTTCTGGTTTTATCTGTTCTTTCTGTATTCAAAATCAAAGTTTTTTGAGTTTATCAAAGGTATAAGATGGAAGAGATATATATTCTATGCGACTTTGCTTCTCTGGGGCATATTCCTGGGTATCAGACTTCTTTCTTTTGCATATCCGTATTTGTTTCAGAATCCCATGGACATGATCAGTATAATGTCTTTGCTGTTTTATCTCTTTTTTGGTATGGGGTTTGCTGTGATGCTAAATGATTATTTTGACAGAAAAGGAGATGAGGCTTCAAAATTCTATACACCGATTGTAAGGGGTGTGTTCACCAAAAGTGAGATATTTTACATCATTATCATGTCATTTATTTTCTCGCTTTTGTTTGCATTTCTCAATAATTATGACACGGGTCTTATCGCTATAGTAACTTTATTTATATCCTTTTTGTACTCAACTCCACCCTACAGATTGAAAAAGTACTACCCCATCTCAATTTTTACAATAGCCGTTATAGCTCTGTTTCAGCTCAGTATAGGTTTTTCATTGCTGGCTAAACAGGACACATTTAATCTGTTACCGCATAAATTGTACTGGCTTATACTTATACCATTCACACTTGCCTTTGGTACGAAAGACATAAAAGATGTAGAGGGAGACAGAATAACAGGTGTAAGTACATTATTTACAATCTTCGGGGTAAAAACCGGTAGAATTGTCAATGCTTTCCTCGTTCTTGCGGCATTTTTATCAATTCCACTGATTCTCGGCAGGAGTTTTTTGATTGTTTCACTTATTGCAGGTCTTATTACATTTCTGCTGCTTCTTTTCCTTAAGAATCTGAAGAACGATACACCGTATATGTTAATATTGGTTGCATTTATGCTGTTCGTTGGCATAAAATATACAGGCATGGTAAAGCCTCCCGCTGATATGCGGACCCTGTTCGAAATAAGAGCGGAACAATATGAATGGAATAAAAACAGCTTGAGTGCAGAAAAGAGTTTGAACTCCTATATAAAAAGGCACAGAGACCTTTTTGCTTACTACCAGCTGGGTTTGTATGCATATGATAACGGTAATTTACCGCGTGCAGAATCGTATTTGTTTGAGTTTATCCAGGGCCCGGAAAGAGCGGGTACAAGAAGATATGTACAGCGAGCCTATGCTATCCTTGCAAAAATTGAATTCGAGAAGGGAAATATCACAGAGGCATGGAGGCTTATTTTTGATGCTTTCGACAGGGGCTTCCGCTCAACAGAGTATTTTACCATTCTGGGAAATATCTATATGGTAATGGAAGATTTTTCCAGGGGACTTTTGTTTTATAAAAGTGCTTTTTACCTTTCACCATCTTCCAGGCTGGCATTTTTAATAGCTGAGGCATATAAAAACATAGGGAATCCTGATAGTGCCGCATACTACTATAATTATGCCCGTAAAATATCTGTGAAGTAGTTTAATCACCGTTTATCTGAATAACGACGCGCCTGTTTCTCTTTCTGTTGTCAAAATCTATAACCACTATCTGCTGCCATGTGCCAAGTATAAGCTTTTTGTCTTTAAAAGGGACGCAGAGAGAAGCCTTTTGAACTGATGCTCTGAGATGTGAAAATCCGTTTCCATCATGCCAGGTATCATTGTGATGGTAATAAGTATTATCAGGTATAATTTTCTGCATAAACTCTTTGTAATCCTTTATATTCCCGCGCTCGAATTCCGTTGTTGTCACAGACGCTGTTGCACCGGGAATGAATATAAGGACACTGCCCTCATTAGTTTCATTTTGCACAACCAATTGTCGGACTTTTTCCGTAATGTCTATAATGTCACAAAAACCATTTGTTTTCAATGTAATTTCAAAAGTTTTCACCATTTTCTTTCCTCCTGTGTAATTCATATAAAAAGGAATACTTCTCAATGGTATACTTTAAATAGAATAGTGAAAAAATAAGACCGCGCATGCCTTCCATCCAGCATCCCTTTACAACGAAATGCTGGAGAAAATTCAGAAAGGGTCTTATAATAACATCAATAGCACTGAATTTTCGTCCTTTTTTGTAATGCTGCACAGCCATAAGCCATGCATAATTTGTATTTTTCACATATTGGTCTTTAAGAGATTCAAACGGAATGTGTATGATATGATGCTTGAGTTTGCCAACCATGCCATCCACTTGGATTTTCTCATGAACCATGCCATTCCATCTGCCCTTTCCTTTTCTGACAAGTCGCACAATATAATCAGGACTCCAGCATTTCAGCCATTTACCCAGATATATATTTTTTCTTGGTATTAAAAAACCATCTTCAGCCGGGTTGGCATTAATGATTTTTTCGATTTCACTGACCAATTCAGGACTTGCGCACTCATCAGCATCAAGAGATAATATCCAGTCTCCTTGCGCGACTTCCATAGCAAAATTTTTCTGGGATGCATAGCCTTTAAATTCTCTCTCATGCACAATTGCTCCATTTGATTTTGCTATCTCCACGGTTTTGTCGTTTGAGCGTGAATCTACGACTATTATCTCATCAGCGAGCTCTTTCACACTACTTATGCATGATTGAATGTATTTCTCTTCATTATAAGTGATGATAACAACGGATAGTTTTGTCATTGTCCTTTAATATAAAGCTCAAAGTGTGGAATATCAACAGGTCGTATTTTATCATTTATGCCATGGAGTTTCCTTATGTTTACCCAGGCGGAATCCAGTACGATATAATTTATATTATGGGATGCTGCAAATTTGTATAATTCTTTTGCGTTCATATTTCTATTATTCAGATAGTCAACGAGATACAGAGATGTTATTCTGTAATGTTCTATTTCATTGAATACCAAATAAACGGGTCCTATTATCCAGGAGCCAAATCCAATCTTGTTCTCAATGGCCCCACTGAGTTGTGCGGTGTTCTCTTTGCTCGCTGCGTCATCAATATCAAACACTATACTGCTTACTAAGAATACAGCAAGGAAAAATGTAAAGATATAAGACAGATAGTTTTTCTTTAAATAGGTGAATGTCTCGGCAATGTGGATGGCAAAGAAAGGGAAAAGGGGCACTGCATATTTAATTGACCACTTCCAGGGTGATATTGAGCCCAAAAAGAATATAAGTGACAGCACGTATATATAAAAATGCGGGCATTTGCGAAATCTGTCCCGTATTTCAACAAGCAGTGAGCTTATAAAAAGCAAACTCGTGAATATTATTTCAGGCTTTCTGAACAATCTTTTGTGTTCATTCAACAAGTTTAAAAACGGATTTAATGCATGCTGGCCTGCGCTGTTTATTATGTCCCCGTTTGAAAACTGCAGAATAAACAACTGGTAATGCTTCGCAATATCAACAACAAGGGGAAATATACCCGCTACAAAACCGATGAAGAACAGCAGAAGAAGTGTCCATTTTTTGTAAACAGATAATAAAAATAAGGCAGAAAATAGAAATATGAGGCCGTTAAGGTGCG
The DNA here is from genome assembly GCA_027073945.1 of Caldifarciminota bacterium. The sequence goes on from JALTEL010000661.1 coordinate 20,085, forward strand.
ATAGCGTGGCCAAACCTGCCATGATACCGGAGATTACAGCGAATCTGTTTTCTTTTTCTAATATGGCGTTTTCCAGAAACACAAAGGATAAAAACCCGAAAAATGCAAGATAAGCTTCTGGCCTGAAAATCTTTGAGAATTTGAAAAACAGGGGCATAAGCAGCAATAGAATAGCGCTGCTTATGGAGTATTTAGTCGCCATAATAGCAAGGAGTATGACGGATAGTATGATTGAGCAAAATCTCAGCGTGAATAGATGGAATCCTGCGATTTTTGTCACAGCTGCCCCGGCGTAAACGGGCAAATGGTGGTAAAAGACCACTCTTTCCTGTTGCTTATTGAGCCCGTAAAACAGGTTTGAATGGGGATACCCGTCTCTGGCCATAAAATAACTCTGCTCCCCCATCCAGGCTTCGTCTATATGCACGGCATGCAGATAAATTGAGTAAAAATAGAATAATATTGCAGGTAAGAACAAGTACAGTGAGATGGATTCTACCCGTTTCTTTTTAATACCCATATACTACTCTTGTGAAAGGTTGTACTGAAACTGGTGTCACTCAAAATTGTTTGGAATAGGCTCATGAATATCTGCTTTTTTTTGGGTAATTTGTAGAGAAATATGTCCTGTGTGGTGTCTATTACAACGTATTCGCATGAAGCATAGTCTGAAAGTAATCTGGCATCATTTTTTACGATTAGATTGGGGATGAAATTGTTATTGGCAGCTACAGCTACATCTTGAGGTATATCGGATATCGCTTTACGTATGGTTTTTAATCTTCCGAAATTGTTAAACCCCAGATATCCGGGGACATTATTCCATGCAAAATAGAATACACAAATCAGACTTACTGTCAACATCCATCCTGACTTTATTTTTTTCATTCCATAGTAAAACCCGAATAACATCCCGGGAATTATAAATGTGGCATATTGAGTTGCAAAGTTGTACTGATTTTTGTAAGATGATAAAATGTGCAGCAATAGAGGGGGCAGAGAGGCAAAGGATTCAATCGGTGCAAGTAAAGGCGCAAAACCAAAAGAGGCAAAAAGTGTAGTAAGGCTCTTCAATCTTTCGGGTCTTATAAGTTCCTGTATAAAAATTCCTGGCCTTGCAATTATTCCCTGTATGGTCCCGTGGGAGGCAGCAGATAAGTAATTGTATCTTGAGAAAAGAAGCGTATTCACAACAAGGCCGCTGTAATGGGGTATAATGTGGAATACTGCAAAATATGCATAAACAAGTGATAGAATTATCATAAGACTACCCTGTATATATTTTTTCCTGAAAAGCATATAAAATCCCGCTCCGACCGAGAAAAGTGCAGCGTCTTCTTTAAATAGCATAATGAATATCAGTAATACAGCGGAAAGCAGTATCTTGTCTTTTTTTATGAGATACAGGGATAATAATGCAAACGGAAGGCTCATGGCTTCGGGGTGAAAGTCAAACATATGCAGACCCTGTATATACTGTGACATAAAAAACAGGGAAAGTACGGGTACAAAATACTCTTCATTATCTGCCATTAAATACAGTACGGGTATGGTTGCAGTAATAGCGGCTGTTTGCAGAAAAAGGAGTGTAACAGGGCTTTTGTGAATGTAGTAAAAAGGATAAAGCAAATATAGTATTGGGGAGAAATGTCCGGAAAATCCATGCGTACTGTTTATGCTGTCCCATAACCCCTTACCAGATGTTAGATTTTTCATTATGCCTGTGAAGATCCCAAGGTCGAATCCATATGTATTGAAGGTATAGTATTGTATTAATTTCAGTGAAAAAAATATGGAAAAATATGAAAGTGTTATGTAGAAAAGTTTTTTTGTGCCTATGTGCAACGATTTAAGACCATTTAATATAATAAGACCTGCAATAATCAGATATAAGGAACGGAATACTGGGCGCACAGGGTCGCCTAATTTATATTTTATAAAAAGGATTTGCCCGCTTATTCCTTTTGTTTTTGAAAATATGAAAATTGAGATAGATAATACTATTCCAGTCACACCTGCCAATACAAGTATTATGGCCAGCAGTTTGTCCGTTCTCTTTGTTATTCGCATAAATCATGCATTATTATAATGGCTTTCGTACAAACTTCAAATTAAACCTGCCTTACGAGTACGGAATTTGTCAGAACTGTTAATCCAATTGGTATTTTTGCTTGATTGTACGATACAAACGATTTAACATTAACTCCTTATGAGATATAGAAAACTTGTTAACAGACTCAAGGCAGAAGAGGGGAGGATATGTCTTGTGAGTCATGAACACCCAGACGGCGACGCAGTGGGCAGTCTAATTGGTTTTTATTCGTTTTTGAAAAATGCTGGTAAAAATGTCGTTCCAGTTTTAAAAGATGATATCCCATATTTCCTCGATTATCTGGAAGATTGGGAGGATGTGCAGCAGGAATTGCCTTCTGAGTTCGATTTATGTATATTGCTTGATGCCAGTGATTTCAGCAGGACTGGCTTTGCCCGTAATTTTGAGTCCCCGATTATTAGAATCGACCATCACAAGACAGGTGAGTCTTACAGTGAATTTGATATTGTCGAAGAAAAAGCTCCTGCAGTTGGCTCCTTGATACTTAAATTGATAAAAAAATGGGATGAGTCAATGCTCTCTCAGGATATAGGAAGAGCTTTATTTACCGCCATTCTGACTGATACGGTTTCATTTACCCATGCCAATTCATTGAAATGGGCATTTGAAGATGCCGCTTACCTGACTGCGAAAAATATAAAGGTGAATGATATTGGAAGCCTTGTATATGAAAGGAAGAGAAAGGTTTTTTATGATTTTCTTGAAAGGGCGCTTGCTTCGCTGGATTTTGCCTTTGAGGGCCGTATTGCCTATACTGTACTGGAAAAGAAGGATTTTGAGGACATAGGGGGCGATTTCTCGGATACAGAAGGTATTGTACGCTACCCTATATCCATAATCGGAGTGGAGGCCGGGTTTAGTTTTATGGAAAAGGATTATGGCAGCTGGAGGATAAGCGCAAGGGGCAAGGGAAAGTTTGATCTTGCAAGTTTGTGCGAGGAATTCGGCGGAGGAGGCCATAAAAATGCAGCAGGATGCGCATTAAGAGGGAAAAGGGATGAGGTTATTGGAATTTTCATGAGCACATTGTCAAAATACATGAAAGGTACATAAATGGGCATAGTTATCTTGAAAATCAAGCCGAATTCAAAAAAACAGGCAGTAGGATTTAAAAAAGACATGATACAGATATATATAAAATCACCTGCTCGACAGGGTAAGGCAAATGCAGAACTTTTGAAATTCATGCACAAAATACTTAAAGTTCCTGAGAGTGAGATTAAAATAAAAAGAGGCCTGTCTTCCCGTATGAAAACCCTTGAAGTGGAATCACTGTCAAGGGAAGAGATAATCAACAAGCTGAAAGAATGAAGTTTTTGTTCCTGTACAGTGTGATTTTATTTCATCCAGATGTGCAGAGCACGAGATGGGTGCAGAATAGTTTGCATTGTACATTTTCGGATGATTTTTTCGAAATGTGGACAATGAGTGCCAGCAAAAAAGCTGTGTTGTTAGGCTCTCTGGTTTATTTTGCAGCAGGAGATACATTTGCTTTCGGCAATCTCAAGTCCTCACTCATTGGCGGCGCAGCAGCCACTTTTGTTGTACAGGGCATAAAGTATGTAACCCAGAGAAGAAGACCTGACGGGTCTCTTGATAGGTGGAATTCTGCCTTTCCTTCGGGTCATGCAGCGCTTTCTTCTTTTGTTGCAGTGTACTATGGTGAAAAATACCCTGATATAAAGCCCTATGTATATATCTGGCCTGTCCTGGTTGGATTGTCCAGAATATATTTAAACAGGCACTGGACATCGGATGTTGTTGCAGGCATATTGATAGGTAGTATTGCAGGCGAATTCACGGCGAAGTATGACTCCCGTTTGAGAGGATTGCATATAATAAGATGATATTTCTTACTTTGTTTGGCATAAAAGAGATAATACTCGGTACATTGTTCAACGGTGTTTTGTTTTTGATAGTTTTGTACCTTACGCATAAGTTCAAGAGAAGAGGCATTAAATTTTTCACAGCTGTGCCGATTTTTCTGGAGTTATTTTTACTTTTCTTTTTCAGAGACCCTGTAAGACATATTAACTACGAAAACGGAGACATTCTATCTGCCTGCGATGGTTTTGTTACCGATATAGATACCGTTGCAGAGCCGTATTACCTGAAGACAAAGGCATTGAGAATCAGTGTCTTTATGACAATGTTTGATGTTCATCTAACCCGTAGCCCTGTGCCGGGGAAGGTCGCTTTCATAAAACACAATAACGGAGCGCATATAAATGCAGGAAGAGCCCAATCAGCGCAGGTCAATGAGAATAATGTCATAGGTATTAAAATGGATAATGGTATGCCTCTCACTCTCAAGCAAATAGCGGGAGTTATGGCGAGGAAGATTGTTTGCGCCGTGCATGATGGTGATGTACTCAAAGCCGGCGAGAAAATCGGTATGATAAAATTCGGCTCGAGAACCGAGGTGTATATCCCGGACACCATACCTGTAGAGCTCTATGTAAGGGTCGGACAGCACGTGAAAGCGGGCAAGACGAAATTGGGAAGGTTCCTATGCCGATAATACCGACACTATTTACCATGATAAACGGGTTTCTGGGTTTTTTATCCATTCTCTACAGTGTAAAATTCGCCGTGTCTGGTGAAATACACAGCCCCCTGCTTCTTATAAAGGCTTCATGGCTTATCATGCTTGCCATACTATTTGACGCATTTGACGGGGAAGTTGCTCGTTCTATGAATAAAACTTCGGAATTCGGTGCGGAACTGGATTCACTTTGCGATGCCATCTCGTTTGGTGTGGCTCCTGCCGTACTGCTTTTCACGTGGATGCACATATCATTCAGGCAGATAGGTTTTCCCGCTCTATATTCAAGAGCCCTGTATTTGATTCTCAGCATATACGTGCTTTCTGCAATAGCACGACTTGCAAGATTTAATGTGGAAACACTTCCCGATAAAGAATACCATCTGAAATTTAAAGGGCTTCCTACCCCGGCTGCAGGCGGATTTCTCACTTCAATTGTTATACTTCAAGCCGGTTTTATAAATCCAGATTCCTATATATATTCTTTGTTCGGTCGTTTTCTTATGCCCAATCAGATAACAATTTTGAATTTCATTTTTTTCTACACCCTGCCGGCAATCATACTTATAACAGCTTATCTTATGGTTTCAAGAATAACTTACCCTCATGCACTGGGGACCATAATGGGTGAGCATCCAAGGATAGAATATTTCATATATCTGTTTACGGTATTTGCCATTTTATGGATAATCAGAGACATCTCATTTTTCCTCTTTTTCCTGTTGTATATTGTTATAACACCCATTTTTACGAGGAAAAAATCCAATAATAAGACCTGAGTACATTCCATTAATGTAAAGGCATAGTTCTAAGCGTACTGCTTGCTATATACCTTGCAGTTCCAAACTTGCTTGTGCAGTGCAATGCATGTATCATATTAACATAACAGTATATATGCATATAATACATGAAGGAGGCATAAAATGAGCAAATATGATGTGGTCATCATAGGTGGAGGCCCTGGCGGGCTAATGGCTGCTCTTTCAGCGAGGAATACATATCCTGAAAAAAGTATTCTGCTTATAAGACGGGAAAAAACAGCATTGATTCCATGCGGCATTCCCTATGTGTTGCATTCCCTTTCCAGGGTGGAAGACGATATTCTGCCTGATAAGCCTCTTCAGGCGAATAATGTAGAATTTTTAATCGGTGAAGTCGTTGACATTGATGCTGATTCAAAGACTATATCACTTAAAAATAATAATCGCGTGAATTATGACAAGCTTGTTCTTGCAACAGGTTCAACACCGTTTATTCCTCCTATTCCTGGTATTGATAAGAATGGTGTATTTTTTGTGAAAAAAGATATCGAGTATCTAAAAAAGATGAAAGAAGCAGCTGATAAAGCGAATAGTATTGTGATTATCGGAGGCGGTTTTATAGGCATGGAAGTGACGGATGAGTTGCTGAAAAAAGGTAAAAAGGTAGCAATAGTTGAGAAGATGGATTCCCTGCTTCCCCTGTCCATGGATGCTGAGTTCGGTGAAATGGCTGCTTCCGTGCTAAAAGAAAGGGGTGCGAATGTATTTGTAGGCACTTCTGTGAAGGAAATAAGGGGCAGCGATAATGTCAATGAAGTTTTGCTGGAAAACGGTGATATACTTCCCTGTGACATGGTGATTTCTGCTGCAGGATACAGGCCCAACATAGAACTTGCTAAAAAAATGGGACTCTCGATAAATGAAAGGTATGGTATAATAGCAGACGAATACCTCAGGACTTCGAACAAAGATGTTTTTGCCATTGGCGATTGTCAAGCAAACAGGCACTTTTTAACAGGTGACCTTTCCAAGCTGATGCTTGCATCGACTGCAATGGCACAGGGTAGACTGGCCGGCTCAAATCTCTTTGAAATCAAGGTGATAAAGAGCTTTGGCGGCACTCTGGGAGCTTTTTCCACAAAGATAGGTAAAACTGCATTCGGCTCTGTGGGACTCACCGAGTTTCAGGCAAAACATATGGGCATATCCTATGTTGTTGGAGTGAATAAGTCCGTGGACAGGCATCCCGGAAAGTTGCCCGGCGCAAGTAAGATATATATGAAAGTCATATACGCAAAGAACTGCCATCAATTACTGGGTGCCCAGGTTGTAGGCGGAGATTCGGTTGGTGAGCTTGTTAATATGCTGTCAGTTATGATACAGAACAAAATGACCGATATGGAGATTGATACGCTTCAGATAGGAACGCATCCTTTGCTTACATCGTCCCCCCTCGCATATCCCGTTATAAACTCAACAGTGGATGCAATTCTAAAGTGGTGGTATAAGAAATAGCAAGACTCTTTTTAAAACGGTATTTGTGATAGTTCTATTTGATGGTGAGATTGTTTTGCAGCATTAATCACCCGACTATTCTTTTAAAAGCGATTCGATTTTCTCCTTCCACAAATATGCATCATCCTGCCATCCTTTTGTAATGCTAAGCCGGCCTCCAACGGCAACACCGAAAATTTTGGTTTCGTCCTTGTATTCGAAGTAAATGCGCAAAACCTTGCCGGGCCATTTCATCTTCAAATTGTGTTTGGTTTTTATTTCCACTTTGGTGATTTTTTCAAGCGGAATATTGTATTCCTTCTGGCTAATCCATTGCTTAAAATGTATTCCCCCTTTATTAAGATATAAATCACCCGCACCTCTGATAACTGCGGGATGATTGTGATGTTTCCCGGAGGAATCAATGCTCTCAAAACCATAAAGATTTGCACCGTGTTTCTCCAGAATTAAATCATCCATTTTCTATCCCCTTTCAAAAATTTTAAGGAAGAGTTTAAGTAATTGTTCATATTTGGAGTATTCTGATATTGCACTGTATTCAAGCAATAGGCAAATTATTCGCAAATGCACACTCCAGGGCTGATATTTTCTCTAAACTCTACATGCACAGTTGGTATTCTAACCTTTTGCATTCTAATAGGAATGTAATTGACAAATATTTCTCTTATAGCCATACAATTATTATATAGCAAAGCCTTCAAAAAAGCAAATTTGCTGTCTTACCTTATATGTATGATAAAGCGTTAGCTATGCGTGTTTGCATATCTCTTAAGGCAGGATGATTTTTAAATAGCAAGCTAAATGCAGTATGGCAGGCAGTTAATACCCCAGGCCTGATGAAACAATCCGCGGGTAGATTTGCCCTTTATCCTTTTTTACCCAATCTCCTATACGAATCCTATTGTACAGTTCCCGATACACGTTTATCTCAAAAGTCCTTCCCCTGGTGGTTCTGAGCTTTATAATGTATTCATAGCTCCCGTGATTTTTGGAATGCACATAAACCGATTTTTTATTGATAACCTGAGCCGTGTATGTTGTGTTTTTCAGGTATAACTGAGTATAGGCAAAATACACGAGCATGGCCAGAGCTATAAGTCCAATTGCAAAAAGTCCTCGCTGGTTCTTGTTATGTGGCCATCCGCCGTAATCCTCTTCATCATCGTCGTAATAGCCCATGAAAGCCTCCTTTTTAAAAATTGGACATTAAATTATTGCAGCTCTTAATATTTTAAAGCTTTTTTTGTGTTCACTCAACGCTTTTTGCAGTGTTAATGTTAAGAAAGTAATGTCACTCAGATTTTCAGCGTTTTCTATAAGCCAATATCTCACTCGTTTCTTCCACATTATGCCCAACTATGGGACGCAAATGATAGTCCAACGACTTGAGAAACTCGCAACATTGCTGGTGAACTGTACGACCGTGAGTGGCTAAGAATAATGTAGGATGAACATTAGCAAGTATTGACTTTGCCCCGGAGAGAACCAGCATTTCAGCACCTTCAACATCGATTTTCATATAGTGCGGAGCAGGAATCTTTTCTTGAGAAATGAGTTCATCAAGGCTGACCGTTTTGACCTTGAGCACACCGTTCGGCGAAATATGTCCCATCGAGCTGCTTGGTCCTTTATCAAAGAGCGCAGTGCCCCTGGAGTCGGAAACTGCGGCCTCAATAACTGTAACATTTGTAATATGATTTATACGCAGATGCTCCTTTAAATAGAATAGATTTTTGGGTACCGGTTCAAATGCAAAGACTTTTCCCTCAAGGCCAACGAGCACTGAAGCGAGAAGTGTATAGAACCCAACATTGGCACCTATATCGAAGACAATGTTCCCTTCTTTGACTAAATTCTCGAAGATGACTCGCTTCTCGTATTCATAGCTTCCCAACCAATAACCATGGTTGCCTGAGCCAACTATCCATTTCTTACCTCTTAGCTTGCCCTGTAAAATGGGCATTTTTGTGTTACGGGGAATAAATCTGAGGGGGAATCGCAAAAGTTTCCCATACCAGCTCTTATAAGAAATTCCTGATAAATTCATAGAGTCCGCCTGCATTCACTATCTTTTCTTTCATTAATGAAATATGTTTTTTATATCCTGCCCGTTTCGTGGCATACATAGAGCATACTTTTGTATTCTGACCAATGTTTTGCTTATAACCATACAATTATTATATAGCAAAGCCTTCAAAAAAGCAAATTTGCTGTCTTACCGTGAGTTTATGCGCCATAGATTGTTATGATGCATTCTGAATTTTTGTAGTGTTAATGTTAATAAAGTAATGTTCTGGTCGGTATTGATAAAAATTTGTTAGTGCGGGATTGTAGTTGTATAATATAGACAGTTCAAAATGCGAAGTTTATTTGATACAATACAGAAGTTCACCGGTGTATGCCCGCAGATACAAATTAAAATACTTGTATCCGTTCTTATTATAATTGTGCTCTGGGCACTGCGCGCGGTTGGCCTTCATATAACGTGGAAAAAAACTGATGACCCCAGGAGCAGATATTTGTGGAAAAAGACTCTATCATATGCAATTTCAACGTTGGGCATATTCCTTATTGGTATTGTCTGGATAAAGTCCCTGGGCCAGCTGGGAACATTTCTCGGTCTTCTTTCTGCAGGCATTGCCATTGCGATGAAAGACATTATTTCAAACATAGCAGGCTGGTTTTTTATTATAACAAGAAGGCCGTTCACTGTCGGAGACAGAATACAGGTCGGAGGTGCAACCGGTGATGTAATAGACATAAAAATGTTTCAGTTTACGCTGATGGAAATAGGAAACTGGGTGGATGCAGACCAGAGTACCGGAAGAATTATTCATGTACCTAACGGAAAGGTTTTTACAGACCCGCTTGCGAATTACAGCAGGGGCTTTGAATATATATGGCATGAAATTCCAGTCCTTGTCACATTTGAAAGCGATTGGGAAAAGGCGAAGACAATACTGAAAGAAATTGTGCAGAGGCATGCCAGGGAAACGAGTTTGAAAGCCGAGCAGAAAATCAAAGAGGCAAGCAGGCATTTTCTTATATTTTATAAACATTTAACACCGATAGTTTACACAACAGTCAGGGACAGCGGTGTTTTGCTGACCATAAGGTATCTGTGCGACCCGAGAAAAAGGCGCGGTACGGAACAGGCTATATGGGAGGATATCCTCAAGGAATTTAAGAAATATCCGAATATTGAACTGGCTTATCCAACACAGAGGTACTATGTATCTCACTCCGACGGCAAGGACCAAAAAATAGGCCCGAATGGAAATGAGCAGTAGCACACCTGAAGCAATTTCAAAATGCCCGGTATGCAAGGTCGGCCATCTTGCATCTTCTGAGAAAAAGGAATTGCTGGGGCTTTTGTCCAGAGATTATCTGGAATGTGATAATTGCGGTGCGAGGTTTTTTAAAAAACCCGGTGGTTATGAGCTTGTGAAGGTTGGAGATAATAACAATGAGATCTGGCAGAAGTACAGGAACAAGACCCTCAGCGTAGGGGAGTGGAATCGTATTGCAGAAGGAGGTCTTTCCGACGAAGAACAGAAGCAGAAAGATATGGAATACTGGATGTCAGAGTTAAAAAAAGGCAATATCTCTTTCCACATACCCGGTGAGGTTGATATTATATTGAAGAGAGGGGAGCATGTGATCTTTTCTCTGCCAGATATTCAGCTGTGGGAAGAACGTGCTGTGAGACGTACAAAAGGCTATTACGGAGGTCCGAGCTTGAAAGTGGCAAAGGGTTTGTATTTCAGGCTCGGCGGTTTTAACGCAGAGAGTGAGGCACATGAAAAACTCACGGATATAGACAGAGGAGAGCTGATCTTGACCAATAAAAGGCTTGTCTTTTCCGGCTCCATGGAGAGCCTGGATATCGGGCTTAAGAAAATACTTCAGGTTAAGCCCTACAGTGATGCCTTTGCCATATCAAGGGAGTCCAGAAAAAGAGTTCTGTATTTTGTTGGTATAAATGATGCCATGCTTACTCTATCAATAAGCGGAAGGACATACAAAGAGCCTATGTCGGGTTTGATAGTAATGTACATGATAGAAGGTCTCGTATCTAAACTCTGAATCATTTAATGCAATCTTCACACATAGAATTGAACGAGCAGTTTAAGCGGGCTTATGCCATAATGGAAGACACATCAAGAAATGTTTTTATAACAGGCAAAGCCGGAACAGGTAAATCAACGCTGCTTTCCTATTTTCGGGCGCACACGAAAAAGAAGGTGGTTTTTCTGGCTCCCACAGGGGTTGCCGCTTTGAACATAAGGGGCGAGACAATACATTCATTCTTTGGTTTTAAGCCCGACATAACACTTGAGAAGGTGAAAAGGGTAAAGCGAAGGGCAAGGATATTTAAAGAACTGGATGCAATAGTGATTGATGAGGTGTCAATGGTAAGAGCTGACCTCGTTGATTGCATTGACAGATTCCTGAGGTTGAACGGCAAATATGCCGAAAGAAGCTTTGGTGGGGTTCAAATGATATTCATAGGCGACCTCTATCAGCTTCCTCCTGTTGTTACCGGAGGAGAAAGAGAGATATTCAGGTCTTATTACAAGAGCGAGTATTTTTTTGATGCGCTGTCGTTTAAGGATTTAAAATTTGAATTCATAGAGCTTGAAAAGGTTTATAGACAGAAGGATAATCAATTCATAGGACTTTTGAATGAAATAAGAAATAATTCCGTGAGCGAGGAAAGCCTCAGTATTTTAAATAGCCGTGTTATACCTGACTATATGCCCGATTACGGCTCTTCTTACACAATTTTTCTGACAACGACAAATAAGATGGCGGATGATATTAACATGGAGAATCTTTCAGGATTAAATGGCAGGGTTTATGAATTCAAAGCGCAAGTCGAAGGGGCTTTTGATAGAAGAACATTCCCGGCATCCCTTAATCTTACGCTCAAAAATGGTGCGCAGGTAATGATGCTGAACAATGACAGGGCAAAAAGGTGGGTGAATGGTTCGATAGGAAAGGTAGACAGCATCGCATATTCCGAAGATGAGGGTGCTTATGCGATTTACATCCGATTCCCCACGGGTAATGTTGAAGCGGTATATCCTTACACCTGGGACATGTTTCACTATATTTTTAACAGGGACACAGGGCTTATTGACACGGAGAACATTGGTTCGTTCACTCAGTATCCCGTGAAGCTCGCATTTGCCATAACAATACACAAAAGCCAGGGGAAAACCTTTGATAATGTCGTAATTGATATAGGAAAAGGCACATTTGCCCATGGACAGATCTATGTTGCGCTCAGCAGGTGCACGAGCTTCAATGGTATAGTGCTTAAAAGACCTGTTAAAAAGCAGCACATATTTATGGATTGGAGGATAGTTAAATTCCTTGTAGGTAAGAAATACAAAATATCAGAGGAAGAAATGCCGCTTTCTAAAAAAATTGCATTTATTGAAAAAGCCATAAAGCTCAACATGTCTCTTGACATTGTTTATTTGAAGACAAACGATGTGACCACCCGTAGAATAGTGATTCCGAAAAGTATTGAAGAGAAAGAGTATATGGGTAGGAAATTTACAGCGCTTGTTGCCCACTGTACACTGAGGAGGCAGAAACGCATTTTCCGTGTTGACAGAATCCTGAACATGCAAATGGTTCCCAGGGGGGTGTCCGATGAGTAAAAAAACTCGCAATACAGCATCGGGTCTGCGGGGCTTCCTTGATTTTTTGAAAATGCGCTTCGGAATGTCGGAGGAATGCCTCTTGCAGTATACATTCTCCATGGATGACGAGCTGGTTAGCGTAACCTCCGAGCGTTTAAAACATTTTAAAGCGAGCATGTACGTTCAAAAGGGCGTAGCTGTATTAAAATTGGCTTCAGGGAAATTCAAAATAACACTTGAGGGTGCTCAATTATTGGGTGGTTGTGCCACGAAGAATACGGTTGCACTGAGTAAGGAAGAAGCTTTTAATTTCTTAAGGGGAAAAGATATAAAAAAGGCTCTGGACAATGTTTGCCCCGGTCAGGTTATTATACGGCTTGGTTCGGACAGTCTTGCCCCAGGGCTTTACAGAAATGGCATAATAAAGAACCAGATACCGGCAGGTAAAAGATTACACTGAGGGTATCTGGTTCTTGTTTTTTATTCTACTTCAATGTGATGGTCGGATGCCCAGAGTCCGTGTATGTTGCAGTAAGATATCGCAGATATTGTTCCGCTCTTCTGTGCCTTGAAGGTAAATTTTACATCAGGCTCTGTATAAACTTCATTATCTCCCGCGCCATGGGACAGGAACCCGAATCTTCCGAGCATTATTGGGAATTTTGATCCGTCAGGCGTAAAATAAACTTCAATCCAGCTTATGTGGTGCGCTGCAGTATTTGGATGGGGAATTTCTCTGCCCACTGCGACATTTATGTTGATTTTTTCATCTTTTTTCGCTTTTGCAGGTGCGTCTATGAAGGGTACATGTTTCTCCCCTTTCCAATCTCCTCTCTGTACTGTGTTTTCTATGGACATTTTAATCCTCCCTAAAATTTTTTGAATTTCTCCGACGGATACCCGCAAACAGGGCATTTGTCAGGAACATCTTTGCCCACATGCGTATATCCGCATATGGGGCATATGTATACGTCTTCTTCATCAATATCTTTTTTATTTGATATTCTCTTTATCGCTTCCTCATATAGCATGGCATGTATTTTTTCAGCCTGAATGGCGTAGTTGATGGAGCGCTGTGCGGACTTTTCACCCTGAAGCTGTGCTATGGCATTGTAAGCGGGGTACATTTCCTCTATTTCAAAATTCTCTCCGTCCCTGGCAGTTTGCAAATTTTTGAGTGTATCTTTTATTATTTCAAGATTTCTGGCGTGATTTTTTGCATGCACGAATTCCGCATAAGCTATTGCCTCAAACAAACGTGCCAGATTTCTGTATCCCTCTTTCAGGGCTATTTCCGCAAATGCAAGATACTTTACATGTGCCATGGATTCGCCTGCAAGTGCTTCGTTTAAAGATTTTTCAGTCATTTTTTTCATGTCAGCAACCCCTTTCAGTCTTCAAGAAGTGAGGTGAATTCATCATTATGCTCTTCTTCCTCGGCCAGGATTTTTCTGAATAATCTGTGTGTTGTTTCATCCCCTTCCTGTTTGGCGATTTCTATAATCTTTTTGTATAGGTCAATTGCCTCTTGTTCAGCTCTGATATCAAATTTAATCATTTCCTCAAGATTATCTCCGACAAAAATGGGAGAAGGCTTTGTTGTAGGAATACCCCCAAGATAAGAGAGCCTTTCCGCTATCTGCTCTGCATGCTTCATTTCTGTTATGGCTATTTCCTTGAAAAGGTCTTTGACTGCATAGCCCTTTATGCCCTTTACCAACACATGCTGCCACATGTATTGAATTGCTACCTGTATTTCTCTGGCAACACCCTGATTTAACAATTCTTTCAGATTTTCACTTGCCATATTATTACTCCTTATTTCCCTATTTTTTTGTGGCAGAGCCACCAGTCGTAGCACTCTATTTCACCTTTGGCCTTTGCCTCATTCCTCTGTTTTATAAGCTCAACCGTACCTGCCGGCGGAAGAATTGCCCTGTCTTTTATCAGTTCATTGTTCGGCCATTTGTGTGGAAGTGCCACATGGTTTTTGTCGCTTGTCTGCAGTGCTTTTAGAGCTCTCAAAACTTCATCCCAGTCTCTTCCGACTTCTGCAGGATAATAGATTATAGCCCTTACAGTTCCCCTGGGGTCAACGATAAATACTGCCCTTGCCGTATTGGACGAGCCACTCGGTATCATGCCCAGTTTGTCGGCGAGAATGCCCCTGTCATCTGCGATTATGGGAAACTCTATATCAACTCCCAGATTATCCTTTATCCATTCGGCCCATTTCAGATGTGCAAAGACCTGGTCTATGCTGAGGCCTATTACCTCTGCGCCGAGTTCTTTGAACTGTTTAAGCCTTATCTGCATTGCATAGAATTCCGTGGTGCATACCGGTGTGAAGTCTCCGGGATGTGAGAACAGCACGAACCATTTACCCTTGAACTCTTCCGGCAATTTGAATTTGCCGTGCGTTGTATTTACCGTGGCTTCGGGGAAGTGTTCCCCTATCACTATCATTTTTTGCATATCCATATTTAGCTCCTTTAGAATTAATCTAAGATTCTATCTGTTCTAATAAATTATAAAGCTTCCCTTATGTTCTGTCAAATAATTGTCTGCTTTAAGACGAATTGTCTTGCAAGGGCTTTTGCTGCTCCAAGTCCCTGAATTTATCGTACGATTTTATATGAAAACCGTCTTTTTAAAAGCAAGTATAAACATTTACTTGGCTCTTTTTGACTTTGCATCTTATTATTCAGTGAACCTGCTTCAGGATCCAGTCTCCAATAATCTTCAGGGCTGATGGTGAAATGGTCTCTTCTATTTTCTCATACTCGGAGGGCAGGCCTGTTTTTGCGTGCTGGAATAGATGGTTCAATCCAGGCAGTGCCTTTACCGTATAATGTTTGTTACCCCCCTCCTTAAGCGCTTCCTTGATTGCATTGAGATTTTCTTTATATGGCACCTGAAGGTCTTTCTCTCCGTTGATTGCAAGTACAGGACACTTTACTTTCATCAGGGTCGGCCTCGGGTCATAGCTCAGGAAGAATCGGAACCAGGGTGTCAATACGTTCTTTATCTGTGCGTTTATGTTAGCTTCTATGGCCTTTTTTGACATTGATTCCCTTTCTTTCTTACTCAGTTTGGAAACCGCATCCTCCATAATCTTTTTCAGCTTTTTATAAGCAATTTTATTGTCTTTCTCATCCTTCACAACATCGTAAATGTGCCTTTGCAAATCATTATTTTTCTTGATTTCCTTCTCTCCCACCCCACTCGCCCTACTAATTGCAGCAGATTGTAAAAGGAGTAAAGAATCCCCGGGAATGCCAGGGCCTGCCATTAAAACAATAAATGCCACATCCGAAGATTGAGCCGCTGCCATCGGAGCAATCATTCCCCCCTCACTGTGTCCAATAAGTCCGATTTGTTTAGGATTAATCTCCTTGCGAGATTCAAGATATCTGACGCCTGTGAGCACATCACCTGCGAAATCCGCGCTTGTTGACCGGGAGGTACTGCCTGTTGAGCCTCCCACCCCGCGGTCGTCCACGCGAAGCACCGCTATGCCCCTTCGTGTGAGATAATCGGCCAGCACAAGGAACGGATGGTGCCCAAATACTGTTTCATTACGGTCTTCTGCTCCGGAGCCTGTAATTAGCAGAACTGCCGGGAACGGACCTTTACCTGAAGGCAGCGTTAATGTACCTGCAAGTTTCACTCCTGCCTTTTTATTTTCATAAGAAACCTCTTCTTCTTTATACGGATAAGGTTTTTTAGGCTCCTGCGGCCTCATGACTTTTTCTTTTTCAATTTTTCCCCTGGTCAGAGTTAGCGGCAAAGACAGGCCGTGTTGTTTGAACGTGCCAACAAAAGCATTTTCTTTATTTAATTTACCTTCATATTTAATATCTGCGCTCGATACTTCAAGTTTTAAGGTTAAATTCCTGTACATTACGGAAGTTACGGGAATTCCAGATGCCCCCTGGTCAGGGCTGTCCATCGTTGCGCTGTATCCTTTTCCTGTTCTGGTAATGTTAAAAACTACTGTCAATTGAGTTCCCTGAACCTTCAATATTCCGTTCCATTTACCCGAAATATCCCGGGCATAAACGGGAAGACTTATGAGGATTACACACAGAGCCAATATTGCTTTTTTCATATCATCTCCTTTTTTTATGTGCTTTACTTAATGCCTGGCAGGCATGCGTAGTACGGGTTTTTTACCGCACTTTCACTCATTCTTTCCCCATTGTTTAATTTTTTCATAAACTTACCTTTTCCTAAAAACTCAATTATTCCTTTATCCCTCAATAATGATTGTTGCCTTATTTTGTCCTGTTCTTTCATACTTGAGTAATTATTTATTACTGCAAACATGTCAAAATCTTTTTGGCAGGCTTATTTCATGCCATTTTATTGCTATAATAAAAAATAGGACATCAAACCCGAATAGAATTAATAAATCAATAACAGGAGCAAAAAAGCTCATGCCCTGCACGGAATGCCTTGCCAGATCAGTGTAATAGGTTAAAGGAGAAATGTAAGAGATGATTTTGAATTTTCCCATCCTGACAATGGGAATGAAAATCCCGCTGATGAATATCAAGGAGAATTTAATCAGATTTGATAGCATCATTATATCTGATGGATTGTCAGTTGGCGGGGCGGACAGCAGTAAACCGAGAGATGAAAAGCAGAAAGCGGACAGAATTGTTCCAATGATTAAAGATAAACTTATTATATTCAATCCTATCAGAATAACTCCGACCAATAAAATAAAGCTGGATATAAAAAGACCGAATAGAACCGAAGCGGTTACATCTCCCAGTATAATGGCCCACAAGGCAATTGGCGCCGAGATCAGCCTTTCGAAGGTTCTCATGCGGGTTTCCCATGGAGCAATCATAGGTGATATAGCGGAAGAGGTGAAGAAAATACCCATGGCCAGCAAGCCTGGAATTAAAAAAACCGTGGACATTTGTCTTCCAACTGCAAAAGCTATAAAGAGAAAAGACGGTAGAAGCAGGCCGAATACCGCAACAGGACCCTTTAAATAGTAAATGGATAAATCTTTTTTCGATATAACCCATGATTTTTTTATTTGTTCAATGATATTCATTGCTCTTTTCTATGAACTAATTCCAGATATATATCCTCAAGAGTCGAGGTCAGGGTATTCAGAGAAATTATTTTGTTGCCGGAAGATTCCGAATATTTAACAAGCATTGGAATAGCATCCTCCGGATGCTCCGTGTATAGCCTCCACTTATCGCCTATTTTTTTAATCCTGCTGATGTTGCTAAAAAGCAATTTTTCTCTCTCAACTTTTTTATCAAAAGCTACCTCAAGTGAAATGGTGCTTTTGATAAGATGTTTCAGCTTTTCAGGTTGCTCTATTGCCACGATTTTGCCGTGATTCATAATCGCGATTCTGTCGCATAACTGTCCTGCTTCTTCTATGTTGTGTGTTGTTAAAAAAATTGTAAGTCCGTCATCATTAAACTGCCTTATGAGTTTTCTGATCAATCTGACACTTTCCACATCCAGACCAGAGGTCGGCTCATCCAAAAACAGCAATTTCGGATTATTCATCAGGCCCATAGCAATAGTCAGTCTCTGTTTCATGCCTTTAGAAAAAGTTTTTGCTTTTTTATCTCTTTTTTCATATAACCCGAATAATTTCAGTAATTGCTCGGCTTTTTTCGTCCGCTCGTTTTTATTCAATCCATATAGTTCTCCCATTAGCAATAAGTTTTTAATGGCAGAAATATCCACATAAACATTGGACATTTCAGGTACTATGCCCATTAATTTTTTTGCCTCTATTGGATTTTTGCGGATATTGTACCCTCCCACAATTGCAGTTCCACTTGTGGGCTTGATAATGCCTGTCAGCATTCTTATTGTGGTTGTTTTCCCGGCGCCGTTGTGCCCTAACAGACCGAATATTTCTCCCTTGTTTACTTCATAACTTATATTATCCACAGCCCTGAAGGAGTCGAATTCTTTCACCAGAGATTTTACTTCAATCATTTTTTTGCTCATATGTTCGCTTTCCATTTACCCCTTTTTCTCTCTCGGCGATTTTTCTGACAATCTGCTCATATGCAAAGTATTGCATATACAATCCTCAAAAAGACTTTTGTTCCTTTCCTGCCGGATTTTCACAGTGAGTGTCTCGCCTTTTTATTTATAATGAACAGGGAATTGAAAAATTTTTTCGTCAATGTCATGTGATTATTATACAGCAGAAAATTTGAAAAGACAAATGATCGTTATTCCTCAAAAATAATTGCACCGAAGGGGATAATGTTTCCTCAAAATAAAGGTGACAAAAATAGAGAAACGATAAGAGTTTCAAAAACAATAGGAGGGAGCTCCCAGGATAGTGTATCCTATT
>JALTEL010000662.1 GCA_027073945.1 Caldifarciminota bacterium
AAAGTACTTTAATCCCAAATTATACACTTCTTTTAGTGGGTTATTGGACCAAATCTCCAATCTATTTAAGTGCTTGTTTTTTATGGCACACAAGTTGCTGAATTAGAGAGTGATAATAAATTTGGCAGGAGTTAATTGGCCTCTCGATTCTAAAAGAGATGTTTGATTGCTTTGATGAAAAACTTATTGAAGAATTCTAGTGTCTCGTCAAGCCTAAACTGCCACATCTTGCTTGTCCTTTTTCGCGCCTGCTGCGTCACGCTTTCAGCCACATAGCAACACTATGCGCCTGAAGGCGTGTCTTGCAGGCACAAAAAAATGCTGTGCAATCTTACGACATTTCAGACTTGACGGGACACTAGTTCTTTTTAGGCTTCCAGGGACCGAAACCAAAAGACCATAAAAAAAGTAGGTCTGTGTGCCTTCCGCCTCACACCTGTCTGCCGTGCCGATACAGGCAGGTCTTTGGCAAACTTGGCTGCTACATAATATGGGTTAAAGCGATGCAAGTTGAAAAAAAGTGATTGATGGTGCAGAAAAGGTTCTTGAAATGTTGAGAGGTGGCCGGAAGGAAATGCGTCAGGTGTAGTCCTTTGGCCCATAAATGCTATAAGACTGCAGGGATAATAAAGAAGAAATATGAATCAAAAGAGAAAAAAAGTATTTCCAAAAGTAGAAGGCATAGGGCGAGAGACTCCAAAGATTATAG
Source organism: Caldifarciminota bacterium (assembly GCA_027073945.1). The sequence goes on from JALTEL010000662.1 coordinate 710, forward strand.
AAAGACCGTTTACACCACCTGCCTCTAAACGAGTGTTGGATTCTCCTCTTGAGACGATCATACCCCCCGAAATCAAAAACGATAAATTCTACGACATAATTCAAAAAATCGCAAGTGAAGAAAAAATCAAAACAGTTCTTGAAATTGGTTCATCCTCAGGCGCAGGGAGCACAGAAGCCTTTATATCAGGGATACGGAATAATCCTAACAAACCTATACTTTTTTGCATGGAAGTCTCAAAATCTCGTTTTGAGGAGTTACAAAAAAGATATTCAGAATATTCATTTGTTAAATGTTACAACGTTTCTTCCGTATCTTTGGATAAGTTCCTGTCTGAAGAAAATGTTATTCAATTTTATAATACAATTAAGACATCCCTCAACAATTATCCACTCGACACTGTCATAGACTGGCTTCGACAGGATATTAAATATATAAAAAAAAGTGGAGTCCCTGATGATGGAATATTGAGGATAAGAAAGGAGAACAATATAACTAATTTCGATATGGTTTTGATAGATGGCTCTGCATTTACTGGCAGTGCTGAACTTGACGAAGTTTATGGTGCAAAATTTATTCTACTGGACGATATTAATGATATCAAGAATTACAAAAACTATAAACGCCTATTGAATGATCCTTACTATTCACTTGTAACGGAAAGCTGGGATCTCCGTAATGGTTACGCAGTATTCAGAAAAATGGCGAATAAACAGGACTCTTATGCCTCTATAAAAGTCACTGTAGAATCTATCGAAGGCAAGTTGGTACCTGGGCAAGAAGAATTTCTCTTCAATAAAGTAAATTCGCTCCCTGATTCTGAACAATTGCCCATACATTTCTTTACTATTGTTCTTAACGGTCAACCATTTATCCGTCATCATATCGAGGTCTTTAAACAATTGCCGTTCAAGTGGCACTGGCACATCATTGAGGGCGTAGCAGATTTGAAACATGATACAGCATGGAGCGTACAACTAGGCGGACGTATTACTGATGAACTTCACTGCAACGGTCTTAGTAATGACGGAACAACAGAATATCTTGATGAAATTAAGCGCCAGTTTCCTGAAAATATAACAATTTATCGCAAACCGCGGGGTATTTTCTGGGATGGAAAACTTGAAATGGCTAATGCGCCACTTACGAATATCCATGAGGAATGTCTACTTTGGCAAGTGGATGCCGATGAATTATGGACGGTTGAACAAGTTTGTGCGACGCGATACATGTTTCTTGCAAATCCCAACAGGACAGCCGCTTATTATTATTGTCATTTTTTTGTAGGTGAAAATTTAGTAACCACGACACGTGACACATATGGTAACCATACAAGTTATGAGTGGCTACGTACATGGCGTTTTAAACCAGGGTTCCACTGGGCTTCACATGAACCGCCACGCCTATGCAAACGGACAGGAGAAAAAGAGTGGACTGATCTAGCAACAATAAATCCATTTTTGCATAAAGATACAGAGGAGCGGAATTTAATTTTCCAGCATTATGCTTATGTAACCGAAGAGCAGCTTCGTTTTAAAGAATTATATTATGGTTACATTGGTGCTGTTAATCAATGGAAGGTGTTACAGAAAGAGACCACATTCCCAGTTTGGTTGCGGGATTATTTTGAATGGGTGAAGGATGCGACATTGGTCAATACAGTCAAATCGCAGAACATTGAACCGATTATGCGGAAAGATAAACAAAAGCACTGGCAATGCGGAAATTCTGAGCTGTTATCTAATAAACAGCAAAACGAACTGGAATCTACACATTCTTCCAGAGAAGACAATATTATCACTGTTTCGCATGTAAGCGGAAATGAAAAAATCTCGCCTCTAATTGACCGCAAAATGAAAAATATATTAGTTGTTTCACATGAGAGATCAGGAACTCACTTCCTAATAAATACAATAGCATTTAACTTTCCTTATTACTCAAACAGTGAACTTAGTGTGCTTGGGAATTCCATAGAACTGGAAAAAATCTTTTCGACTTATTATGCCAGAGAAGAAAACAGAATTTTCAAGACGCATCACCAATATGAATTCTTCGCTCCGTTCTTCCATGAAATGCTCAGACACTTTCATGTCTTCTACATCGTCAGGGATGGTAGAGATACTCTTAACAGTTGTTTTCATTATTTCAATGGACACCCTGATGTATTTCCGACTACAAAGACCATAAGTGAACTTTTTTCAATCGATCCGTATCTTGGCTATTGCATGAAAAAACCAGCTAATATGGTCGACAGATGGGTTATGCATGTTGAAGGATGGCTGTCCGTAAAAGACCATATTACTCTAATAAAGTATGAAGACTTAAGAAATAATTTCGAAGAAACAGTTGCGAAGATAGCCGATACTTTAAACACTGGTCTTCCGGAAAGGATTATTAAGCCTACACTCAAAGACAGGAGTATATCGCCAAGGAAGGGGATTGTTGGTGAGTGGAAGACTTATTTCTCAGAAAATGACCTGGAAAAATTTAATTCCTGTGCTTCGCATCTTATGCAAGCTCTGGGATATTATCCTAATGGAAAAGAAGCTGCAATGTCAAAAGGCTGGAAACCCAAAAAACTATTATGGCTCCGAAATGATTCTATCGGTGACGTTGTACTGTCAAATTCAATGCTCCCATTCATCCGCGAAAAATATAGTGATTTTGAAATTATAGTAATGTGTCAGAGACATACCAAAGAGCTTTACGAAGAGAGCCCCTTTGTAGATGACATACTGCCCGTTGATAAGTTGAGGGCGGTTGAAGACGAAGAATATAGAGAAAATATTGTTCAGCTTCTGCAGGCCATGAATCTTGATCTTGTCTTAAGTTCTGTTTATTCCCGCGAGATATTGACAGACCTGTTCGTAGCAAAATGCGGTGCAAAGGAGCGTATAGGATTTAACGGCAACTTAAGTAATATTTCAGCACAATTGAGAGACAGTAATAACAGCTATTATACACTGCTGTTAACAAGTGAAGGCGAAAACAAAACGGAATTAGAGCGCCATAGTGATTTTCTCTTGGGCCTGGGAATTGAGAAAAAATCCTTGCAACCCATTTTCTGGACATCCGATGAAGACGAAAAATTTGCTGATGAACTGTTTGCTGAAAATGGCCTCAAGTCAGAAAATACAATAGCCCTTTTTGCCTGTGCCCACTCAAAAAAACGCATTTATCAAAGATATGGGGAAGCACTTTCAGAAATCTGCAGAGAAAATAAGTATACGGTTATTGCGCTGGGGTTAATGAATGAATACGAGATCAACCAGAAAAACCTTGATGCTACAGGAGCATATACAATCAATCTGTGCGGGAAATTAACTTTGCGCCAAACCGCTGCTATTTTAAAGCGGTGCAGGCTGGCTGTCGGCGCTGAAACAGGAACAGCTCATATTGCATGCGCTGTAGGAACACCGAATGTTATTCTACTTGGAGGTGGACACTTCGGACGTTTCATGCCGTATTCACCCCTGACTTCGGTTGTATGTTTGCCTCTTGAGTGTTATGGTTGTAACTGGATATGTAAGTCTCAGCACGTTCATTGTGTTAAAGATGTCTTGCCTGAAGTAATGGCCGAAGCCATAGAGCAAACGCTTTTTCAGCCCTGCGAAAAGCCCCGCGTATTTGTTCAAAGCAGTTCCTTGCGAAATTTGCGAGTTCAGGAGCTTCCATGGACATCCCTGCATCTATATCTGGATATGGACTCTGTGAAGATCATTAATTCAGAACGCGTAGAGAAAGCAAGGGTGTTCAATCAACAGGGGGAAGCTATTTACGTAAAGGGAGATACCGAGAAAGCATTTACTATGTTCTCCAAAGCAATTGAACTCATTCCAAATTTTGCGACCGCTCATAACAACCTTGGTGTATTGCACTGGCAGACTGGAGATCTCAAAAAAGCCTTGCAATATTTTACAGAGGCACTCCGGATTGATCCATATGATAGGGATACAGTTCTCAATTGCGGAATAGTTTTAAAAAGTCTTGGGAAAATAGAAGACGCAAAGAAACTATATTCTAGCTATTTAAAGAAAAACCTCAGCGATAGAGAAATTTCTCATATACTTATGGAAATGGAAGCAAAAAATATTCTTAGTCAAAGCATAGATAAAAAAATAATGTCTTCTTCACCGCCAATAATTATTTATCAAATGGGCAAAGTTGGCTCCTCCTCAATTCTAGAATCTCTCAAACACCTAAATTTAACTAATCCGATTCATCATGTCCATTT
>JALTEL010000663.1 GCA_027073945.1 Caldifarciminota bacterium
TGATCATTGGGATAGGTGCCATCCGCGTCTGTAATGGCAATAAAGGGATAAGAAGCTACCTGAATTCCTGTTTTCAGTGCGGCCCCGTACCCACGATTTGTCGCGTGTCTTACATGTTTGAACTGATCTTGAGAAAAAGTCCTTATAACTTCATCCGTGCCATCAGTAGATCCATCATCAACAACGACAATCTCCGTTGGATACGGTAAAAAAGAAGTTGTCTCAACCAGTTTAGAAAAGGTTATTTGGATTGCTCCTTTTTCATTATAGACCGGAACTACAATACTCAGCCCTTCCTTCCCCCCGCTCTCGCTACCTATCCTATCCAATATCCTTTTCCCCTTGCACAACTAAAATCACGCCATTTTTAACACAAGTCGTTCACAGCGTAAAGTTGAATAGCATAAATCCAAAAGAACGATTTGACATCCCCCACCCACTGAGATATACAATGCAGACTTATGAGGGATAAAACCTTATGAATTCACATCCTTATAACACATTATCCAACTATCACGTATGACGACACCCCCCTACGGAATACAGATTCCCCACAGGACCTAAAGTTATGACATTCGCTAAACATAAAAGAACCGCGCTTTTAAGTTTGATTGCTATCCTCTTCTTAACCCTATTTCTCCACCTTGGAGCCCTTACCTCCGATATCCAACGAGGCATTCCCGACTGGCACCCCGACTCCGCCCGTTATCTGATTCAGGGGATAGAATATATTAAACATAACTATAAACCCATCGGAACAACCCCCTGGTACACGGGGAATCCCTATGCTAATATCTTGATACTCAGTTACATCTGGCGGGGGCTCGATCATATTTCCGTCTGGGCCGGGTTCGGGCATATCCCTTTAACAAAATTGAACTTTTCACTTGTCTCCAGGCTGTTTTATCTGTTCCTTTGTCTTTTTTTAACGTTCATGATCTATGCTTTCGCATCCCATGTCTTTCAATCACATGCGATAGGTCTCCTGAGCGCCCTGATATGGGCCATTTCACCCCTTTCTATTGATTTGAATCACATCATTAAACCCGAAATTCCTCTGACTTTCTTTATCACCCTTGCCGCCATCACAGCCTACAAGCTCTCCGAAAGAAACAACTTCTTGTTTTACGTTCTCGGGGGAATCACAGCAGGCATTGCCACCGCCGTAAAATACAATGGTGCTATCGTCCTTGTCTATCTCTATCTTATGCATGCCTACCGAATTTACAAGCAAGGACAAAGAAAAAAAATCAGCTTTTCTCTTGTCCTTAAGTCATTTCTTTCCATTCGACTTATCGCTGCTGGAATTCTTTGGGCCCTGATTTTTTACGCCCTTGAACCTATTCTGTGGCTCAACTTCTCAAAAGGTATTGTATATATCCATCAATACATCCATACTTCTGCATACGCCGCAACCCCTCCTGATCTGAAAATCCATACCGGTTTAATTCCTTTCCTCCTTTACAGCATTAAAACCATGCCCCATAATCTTTGGATCTTTGCCCGTTCCGCCCATCCACTCATTCTGCTTTTCGCAATCGCAGGTATTTTTCTCTCAAACGGCTCTCTCCGATCCAAGCAATACGGAATCGCCCTATTCCCTTTAATCATCCTATTTATTCTTTTCGCAACCAAACCCCTGATTGGAACAGAATTCTTACTTCATTTCATGCCCTTTGTGTTTATACTCACCGCATTAGGGCTCTATTTCACATATAAGCGAATTTCTGTATGCCGGATTATAGGGGCAAAAGCAATTGCTTCTCTTCCGATCTTTTTTACTATTGCTATCTGCCTCTATGGATCCCTCTATGAAATCAAGTATTTTTCTGTCGGAAACATACGCTATCACGCACAAAATTGGATCCAGGAAAACCTGAATGGGCAATGCCTTCACCTGGATCCTCTCACGCTCAGACATTACCCAGATTTCTGCAAAAACAAACAACCCGTTGCTTCGGTGATATATTCCAAAACTTCTCTTACAAAACAATCCAATGGAATCATTCTTAAAACATTTAATCTTGAAAAATCAAGACCTCTCATGCATCTCATCCGCAGATACAAAATCTGTGTCGTTGGTTCGAGGAAATTCTTCGACGCGAAGCCTTATGTTCCCAAATCTTCTTTACCTTGCCCATCAAGTACTGAGACATCCTATATCAGGTTCCTTAACGGCGTGAATCTCAACCCCGCATACAATGCTTTTTTCCTTCATCCTAACACAACCTATGTATGGACATTTGTTACGAAACATTCACATGCCACTTTGAAATGTTATATCATTAATGGAGATGGCATATCTTCGCTTCAATCTCCTAATCTGTCTAAAACAATCAAACTCCTCCCTTATGAACATAAGACCATTACAATCATCCCATTCCTCTCTTTCCCCTGGCGCAAGCCCTATCTTTATACCTTCTCCCTCAGAAGCTCGCGACGCCTTTACCTTCGGTTGTTCCCGAGAAAGGCCTGGTCCCTACCTTCTTTCTATTTTCAAAAATCTCATCTTCTTCCACCTGATTTCTCAACCCAGAAGGCAATATCTCTTCTATCCTCCTTTCCGCCCCGATCTTCCGAAGCCTTTCGGAAAACATTTCGTGCTATTTTCCACTATGACTTTTCACTCCTTCAGAAGTTCTTATCAGAGCAAATCACGCCCAAAACTTTTAGGCTTTCTACCCAGCCACGCCCTTTTTTTCAACCTGCTGGGCCAGAAGATTCTTATTTATGGACACCAATACCCGTATTTTGTAACACGGGGCAATACCATCTAAAAGGGTATAGTAATATCTTCTTGCCTCCCCATTCAAGCATTATCTTTCTCGTTACGACGTTGGGACGCATCCTGGCAAAAAGAACTATTTCGTCCAATAAAACCATAAAAAAATGCATCCTTGGTTATAGTCTGGATCTCCCCTTTCAAGTCCCTTCAGGCGCTCCCGTCTATTTCGTCATCATTCAAAAAAATGCAGGCAAGATATCCTTGAAAAGTCTTTCCCTCCAGGTTCCCTTCTATTCCACTCTCAAAACAGCTCTTGAGGGAAAAATTCTTTGGGCTTTTCTTGAAGGCAAGCCACAACGACTGTCCCTTTCCCGATACGTCTCAACATTTAATCCTTCCGATTTTCCACCTTCTGTCTGTCTGAAAGTAGGAAGCGCTTTTTTGGGGCTAAATCAAATAACACACGCCATTCAATGGCTCCAGTCAACGACTACCCGGGATCCTTTAAATCGAAAGGCTTGGTTCCTGCTTGGAAACACCTACAGATGTCTTTCAAAACCACAAAAAGCTCAAAAGGCCGGTGAAATTTTGAAATCTCTCTCGAAGATTGAAACAGGAGACTGGACCTTTCAAACAGGTTTATCCCTTCGAGGGTATACCTTACCAACACACTCAAAAAGGAATGGGGTGATTCCTATCACTCTTTATCTATTCCTCCCTAATTATAATGGAGACCTGTCCGCATTCATCTCTTTCATGAAAGACGGAAACTTCTACTTCGGAAAGGATTTTAGCCTGTTAGATACAATACCCTTTGGGAACTATGCGCGTATCGACTCGTCCGTTCGGGTTCCCGCAAAAATACCACCGGGGATCTATCAGGTCCATTTTACCTTCAGGATGCCGAAAATGGATCTTCGTTACAGGTACCTCAAGGGCGGAAAAACCCTGAAGAAAGAAAACATCCTTCTCAAACAAATCAAAATAAATTAGTCCGTCATAGTCAAAACTGACTCTGGCACACCGTTGTAAAAAATCCTATAGAAACTTCCCTAACTCCATCAATTTGGTTGTTCAGATTTGCCATTGATCTTTTCAAACTCAAAGTAATCCAGGGCTACTGTGCCGTGCCCCCCATAGAAAACTGCAGTTTTAACAACTGTTTTCTCTTTCCGAAAAAATCTGTAAGACAGAATATGTTTCGATGCGTTTCCAGGAAATTTAACCACTTTTCTCAGTATCAACTTTTGCGCCCTCTTCGCCCTCCCTTTGAGGACTATCCCAACCGCATCTGTGCCTTTTGGCCCTTTATGCGGAAGAAGGGGTGGGCATGATCACCTTGGGGGAAAGGGAAGCAAAAGAAGAGAAAAAGTCAGCGATGGAGGGGTGCACCCCAAGGAGCCTCAGGGGAAAGAGATGACGTAAAGGAATGGCATAAATGGGTCTCAGGGGGACTCCTATAAGCCCTGACTGAGACCCTCTGAGTCTGAAAAAAAGCTTTTTGAGGCCAGAAAAGGTCAAACCCCTGGTCCACATGAAACCAATCGCGGATTTTGGGACCCTTGTCTTTCTTGCTAACTTTTGATATTTTGTCAAAACTTAGAACAAGTTTTGGTAGAGAGATTAGCTTAGTGAAAGCGCCAAATAGCAGTGATAACACTAGAAGGAAAGAGACACTCTTTTTACTCTTTCAGCGACACATCGGGAAAGGAACATTTCTGCTACTGGTTTGTTTTCTACTCAACACCGTTGCAACCAATCTTTTCCTTTCAAAAGTCGTGGGATGCAGGATTAAAGGGAAGCGCGTGGTTTTTTGTTGTGATACTGGGTCACATTACATCAATCTTCTTTTTTCTTCACCCAAACAAAACACACATTACGACTCATGGCTTTATCTTTACAGAGCCGGTCACTACCTTCATAAAAACCTCAAAAAAAACATTTACGCTGAATTCTATTTTCACCGTAGGATGAAGTTTCAGTATCCCCCCACGTGCGTTTTATTTGTGGAACCTTTCAAAAAACTGTCGCTTAGAGAATTTATTAAAATGGCCAATATAGTCTCATGGATAAGCGTTTTTCTCTCAATTATTCTTCTTGCAGACATTTTTTCATTAAGCCTTCGGCGCTTTGCCCCTGAAAAATGCAATCTCTTTGGAGGCTTCACCGCTAAACTCTTAATTTCATCTTGCTTCGCAGCA
>JALTEL010000664.1 GCA_027073945.1 Caldifarciminota bacterium
TGGGGACCCGAGCTGAAATATGCGGGCTATGATCTCATTATTATTGAAGGCGCTTCGGATAGGCCGCTGTATCTTCATATTGATAATGATTTTATAGAATTGAGGGATGCAGGGCATCTTTGGGGTCTTGATACTGAAAAGGCAACCGATTCCATAAAGTCCGAGCTCAATGACGATGAAGTAAAAGTACTTGTTATAGGGCCTGCAGGTGAAAATCTTGTGAAATATGCCAATATAATGGTTGATTACTACAGAGCGCTCGGAAGAACAGGACTTGGTGCGATTCTCGGCTCAAAGAAATTGAAAGGTATAGCCGTGAGAGGTACAAAGGGTATTGATATAGCAAACCATGAGCTATTTAATAAATTACTTGCGGATATGAGAAAAAAGTATCAAAAGGATGCAGAGTACTATGGACATATTGATTCAATGAGAAAATACGGTACATTTGCGCTCACTGACTGGGAGAATGCAATAGGCAGACTGCCCACCAAAAACCATTGGACAGGCTATTTCCCGAATGCGGAAAATACCATTGGCATGCATCCTCTCAGGGAGAAACATTATAAAAAGCATGAGAGTTGTTTTAACTGCGGCATACAGTGTAAGTATATATCCGAGGTGAGAAGCGGTAAATACAAGGGAACACGTTCCGGAGGCCCTGAATATGAAACGGTTGAGGCATTTACATCCAATTTTTTGTCCACGGATACTGATGCGCTCATAAGGGCGAATTATCTTTCCAATCTGCTGGGCATGGACAGCATATCCCTCGGGCATTCCATATCTTTTGCCTATGAAGCCTATGAAAACGGCATAATTACAAAGAAAGATGCGGATGGAAGGGAGCTCAGATGGGGGGACATGGATACGGTTATGGAGCTTGTAGAAAGTATTGCGTACAGAAAAGATGATTTTTCAAGACTGTTAGGTGAAGGCTCCAAAAAAGCGGCCGAAGAAATTGGTGGAGACGCATGGAAGTATGCCATTCATGTGAATGGTCTTGAAGCATCAGGGCAGGACGGAAGAACACATAAATCAATGGGTCTTACCTATGCCATAAATGTCAGGGGTGCAGACCATTTGACATCCATATCCTGTATAGATGAGCTCGGTTATAAAAACGAGGCATTCAGGAGGTATGGAGAGGCCAGAGGTAAGTATGTCATAGACCGATTAAGTGAAGCACACAAGGGTTATCTTGTTGCCGAAATGGAAGAGCTCTATGCACTGTGTGATTCACTTGTACTGTGCAAATACGGTGTGATGTGGCCTCCTCTGTATTACTTTGAGGACATGGCAAGGCTTGTCCATGCAGTAACGGGATTTGAGGAATATTCCGATGTGAAAGAGCTGAGAAAAATGGCAAGGAGAATTGTGCACATAAGAAGAGCATTTAATGTGAGATTGGGGTGGACAAAAAAGCAGGATGCACTGCATCCGAGGTTTACAAAAGAACCTATGCCTACAGGACCGGGAAAAGGCAATGTTGTGCATCTTGAACCCATGTTAGCCGAATACTATCTTGTGCGCGGTTATGATTGGGAAACAGGTCTCCCAACAGAGGGTGAACTCAATGATGTCGGGCTGTCGGATGTTGCAGGGGAACTTTCGAAAGCGGGCAAACTCGCTTCAAAATACACAAAGCCGCCAGTAGAAACGGATGCCACCGAGTGGCTTGCAAATTACAGGTAGGTGTGAGATGGTTGACCTTTCTGTGAAATTGGCCGGAATTAATCTCAAGAATCCCGTACTTACAGCACCCGGACCCCCTGTTCGCAGTGGCAAATCAATTGTTGATTGTGAGAGAGGGGGTGCAGGAGGCATTGTTGCAAAAACAGTGTCCGTGAAGGCGGCTCCTGTTCCAAGACCGAATATGGCCATACTGGATAGGGGCAGGATTATGTCCATTCAGTATACCGCTATCGGCGATAGAAGGCATATAGTTGTGAGAACAGGCCTGCGTGTCGGTAAGGGATTTATAAATACCGAGTTGTGGACAGAACTTTCATTTGAGCAGTGGCTTAAAGAGGAATATCCCATTGCAAAGAGTGTCAATGTGCCCCTTATTGCATCGGTCGGCTATACCCCTGACGATATGGATTTTCTCATACCCAGACTCAAGGAAATAGGCTTTGATGCCATTGAATTTTCAACGCATTACATTGAACCGGGCATCATCATGAACATAATCAAGACAATAAAAAAGCACTATGACATACCTGTTTTTGCCAAGCTCTCTCCACACCATCCCGAACAGATAGTCCAGCAGGCAAAAGAAGCGGAAGCAGCCGGTGCCGATGCTATTGTTGCAATCAATTCTTTTGGCCCAACCCTGCACTTTGATATAGATAACGTAAATCCGTACATGGGCTCAAAATTCGGTTACGGCTGGCTCAGCGGACCACCGATAAAGCCCCTTGCAGTGAGATGCGTATTTGATATTGCAAGAACTGTCAGCATACCGGTAATAGGTGTCGGTGGAATAACATCCGGCAGAGATGCTGTTGAGCATATTATGGCAGGTGCAAGTGCGGTTGGTATATGCACGGCTGCAATAATTGAAGGACCCTCAATATTCGGCAGAGTAGCGAGTGAAATTGAAGAGTTCATGGAATCTCACGGTTACAGCAGTATTGATGAGATAAGGGGACTTTTCCTTGAGAGAATGAGGGAGGGCCAGGCAGTAAAAATACAGGGCGGACATTCAAGTGTGGATGAAGAACTATGCAAAGGGTGCTCAATCTGCCAGACTTCATGCAGGTATGAGGCCATTCAAATGGTTGACAGAGGCAGAAAGAAGGTGGCTTACATTGATGAATCAAAGTGTCAGGCCTGCGGCTTGTGCACAACCGTTTGTCCTGTAAATGCAATGGAACTTGTGTTCGGCGAAAGTGGAAAGTAAAAACAGCATATACCACAATGTATAGCAGAGAAAAATCATGAAAAGTGCATACATTCACAAGCCTGATTATCTGAAGATAAGACTCCCGGGCAGAGGTGAATTCAGAGAAGTAAAAAATATCATCAAAAAATACGGACTTCACACTGTATGCGAGGAAGCAAAATGTCCGAATCTTGGAGAATGCTGGGGACATGGCACGGCAACATTCATGATATTGGGCGATACCTGCACGAGAAATTGTAAGTTCTGTGCCGTAAAAACGGGTAATCCTCACGGCATGCTGGAGCAGGACGAGCCTTTGCGTGTTGCCATGGCATCGGCGGAGATGAAGCTATCCTATGTTGTACTTACCTCAGTAACAAGGGACGACCTGCCTGAAGGCGGAGCCGGGCATTTTGCCCGTACTGTTCAAAAGTTAAAGGAGATAAACCCTATGGCAGGTGTTGAAGTTCTTACACCGGATTTCAGGTTTCAGAAAGATGCCATAAAAACCGTTGTTATGGCAGGGCCTGATGTTTTCGGCCATAATATTGAGGTGGTGCGAAGGCTCTCTCCGCTTGTCAGGGACAGAAGGGCCGGATATGATCAGTCTCTGAATGTGCTTGCCTATGTCAAAGAGATTAACGGTAATATGTTCACCAAATCCAGCATTATGGTCGGGCTGGGGGAGACAAAGGAAGAGATAATAGAGGCGATGAAAGACTTAAGAAATGCAAAGGTTGATTTTCTCACCATAGGCCAATATCTCCAACCCACGCGCAGACATTTCCCTGTATCTGCGTACATCACGCCTGAGGAGTTTTCGGAATTCAGGGATATCGGCCTTTCACTGGGCTTTAAATACGTTGCATCCAGACCTCTTGTCAGAAGTTCATACAGGGCAGGAGAATTTTTTAAAAAGGTCATGCTTGACAGTACGGCTGATAAGTTTTAAAATATATAAAATAAGGAGTAAAAATGAAGTACATAATGTTGTTGACTGTTCTCTTTCTCAGTTCCTGTGCAAGTGTCAGTACAAAACCTGCACCCGGAAATCAAACACATAAATTCAAGGTATCCGGCACACAGGGCAGGGTAAGCGGCCCGTACAACGGTATTTTCTATCCCATTCCCAACAGGAATTATCTTCCTTCACTTTTAAGCCTTATTGATAGTGCAAAAGACAGCATATACATTCTCATGTACCAGGCAAGGTACTACCCCGATTACAAGGGTGATGTGGGTGGAGAAATACTAAATCATTTGACATCAGCCCTCCGGCGCGGTGTACGCGTTTGTGCTATGTTTGATGCGTCGGATTGGAACAAGAGTGTCGGCAGGCATAACTACGAATTCGGTGAGGTGCTCCGCAAACATGGTGCGGAAGTTATGTTTGACCCGCGAGACGTGACAAGTCATGACAAGCTCATCATTGTTGACGGAAAATACGTTGTTGTAGGCTCAACAAACTGGAGTTTCTATGCGCTTGAAAGCAATAACGAAGCGTCCTGCATAATAAAATCTCCGGGACTTGCAGCTTATTTTACGGAGTATTTCAATAGAATAAGACGTCTGTCCATAAAAAAATTACCGTCTTTTTATTTTCCTAAGAGAAGATACAAGAGGAAAAAGGTTGTTAAGAAGAAAAAAGAGGGCACCAAACCGCCCTCCATGTCATTTCCGCCGGGGCCTGAAGAAGGTTACAGCGGCACGGTTTATCCCATTTCCAACAGGGATTATGTGCTTGGAATACATAAGGCAATCAAAGATGCTAAAAAGGAAATTCTTGTACTGATGCTGTCCGCAAGATATTACAATGGGCAGTATGAATACGATGCAAACACGCTCATCATGAGAGACCTTGGCAATGCTGCAAAGAGGGGTGTTCACACAGAGGTTATTCTTGACGCATCCAATTTTAACAGGGTAAACACAGTGCAGAACAAGCCATTTGCCGATTCTTTGAGGAAGATGGGGGTTATGGCCTATTATGACCCTCTCAACGTAACAACGCATGCAAAAATGCTTGTTATAGACGGAC
>JALTEL010000665.1 GCA_027073945.1 Caldifarciminota bacterium
AGGATACACTATCCTGGGAGCTCCCTCCTTTTGTTTTTGAAACTCTTATCGTTTCTCTATTTCTGTTACCTTTATTTTGAGGAAACATTATCCCCTTCGGTGCAATTATTTTTGAGGAATAACGATTTGTTGTATATACAAGCTTATAGCTTTATAATAATTACACATAAGGAGGAATTATGGAAAAAACACTGGAGACTATAAATTTTGCAATTAATGTCGAAAAGCAGGGACTTTACACATATTTGGAGGCAGCGAGAAAGTACAGAGACATCGGTATAAAAAACATGTTTGTATCTCTGGCCATTGACGAGTTTCACCACATGGAAATTCTTGAAAAGGAAAAAGAAAATCTAATAGCTGGAAAGGTGTATGAAAAACTTGAAATAGCCACTTCCGAATTGGAGAAATTACACCCATTAATCAAACAAGCACAGAAAAAACGCGGAAAAAAGAGTGAAATATCCGAAGTAGAGGCTCTGAATATAGCATTAAAGCAGGAAAAGCTTTCAAGAGATTACTATCTTTCAAAGTCTGAAGAACTGAAATCAAAATATCCTGAAGTTGCAAAATTGCTAATGCGCCTTGCCGATATGGAACAGGTACATTATGACCTTATACTCGCACAAATAGATTATATAAAAGGTACAGGCTTCTGGTTCGATATACCGGAATTCTCTCCTGAATCAAAGATTTAACGTTTTTAATACGTTAAAGCTTTCTTGCTATTTCTATGTCAATATAAAAATTGGTATTATCTCGCTCATGCTCATATATTAGTTGTGTGGTCAAGGAATTTCCATAAAACGCGAGTGATGCATTACCAATTAAATTAACCAAGAAACCGTTTGTATAAAAAAATTGGTCTTTATAACTTTTATAACCTGCTTTCAACTTAAAATTAACATCAAAATGGCGTTTGAACGTTACAATTTGTGTAATAGAACCCAGTGCTCTTGACTGTTCCTGAGAGTTGAGTTCTAAAAATCCACCTGCTTTTAAACCTTCTGTGCCCAACATTTCATCCAGTTCCATATTTTCGGAAAAGTAGTCTAATTCCGAATAAAGTCCCATATGCTTACCTGAATATTTGTGGGATAAAGCCATACTGTAATTGTTTTCTCCGTTTTCATACGAAGTTGTCCCCAGTGCAGAAAAATTACTGCTCTGAAAAAACAAATTATCGCTGAAATACCACTGCCCAGACTCGAGATTCCTCTTACAGACCACATAAAAAAACAATAATTTTTCAGGAAAATCCGAATGAAAGTTTATACCCGCGTATTTACCCTCCTGTACTACAGTGTCGTATACGTTTTCCACACTAAAAAAAGGCTCTATATACCCTCTAAGTAGTGAAACGGACACATAGAGATTTTTGTTGCTCACAGGTGTAGTGTCTGAAAAAAAACTTCCGTTTGCCCTGTACCTACCGCTCTCAAAGTTAAACATAACACTGTGAGAGCTTTTATTTGTTGCGAGTCTTATAAAATTCGTATTTTTTGAATACTGCAAAAATAGAAGTACACTATTCTCGGACATGAGCGTATCTGTGTTATATATAAATATCTTCGAACTTGAAAAAGAACCCTCGAAGCCAAGCTGTAAATTGCATAAAAGATACAGGTGTATCAAAAAGAACACGACTATTGTCCCTTTAAAAGATATTCTATCTTTTCAAGGATAATCATAGCCTGCTCATATTTTTTATCATTTTTCAGGTGGGTGTACTCAGCAAACATTTTGTTTATTTTTACAAAATTTCTGTCTCCGGCTCTCAGTTGTCTAATCCTAAGCCTTATACTTTTTTCTTTTGCATCAAGCACTTCTGGATTTATACCGGCATTCAAGCGCTCTCTTATGCTGGTCAATAGTGAAGCACATAATCTTAAATGGCCTTTATTGTAAGCCTCAACAGCCTTTTTAAACATTGTCTGCAAACTGTTGTTCTGGGATTTTACAATAAGCGGCCTTATGATATCTATTTCTCGTTTTAAATATTCTTTTGATAAAAACATTGAATTATTGCCGGAAAACGAAATGGACTTCAGCAAAGACAGACATTTTGAGCAGGAAAGGAGTGATATTTTGTACCTTTCCTGATTAAATGCTCTATATCCCGCTCTTGCGAATCCCTCTGCTTTCCTGAGTTTTAAAGCATCATCGTTGGACAACCCTCCTGCATGAGCTGTTATAATATTGATATATCTTCTGCAGGAAAGAATGCCCTCTTTGCTACGCTGCCTGCCCACCGCCAATTTTACCGCAAATCCGCCAGCTTCTCTGGACTCTTTTGCATATTGTATGGCATACATATATCTACGCTTGTTATAATAACTGTATGCCTCAATCAGCATTTTTCTTGACCTTGCAAATACTTCAGTTGCCCTGGCAGAGCCTGATGCGCTTACCTTTTGGGACACACTCAGGAGAAATGTTTTGGTTGACTGAATTTCCTGCCATGCATTTTCTTTCAGCCCCCCTTCAAGGGGAGCTGAAAGAAAAAGAATTAGCACAAGCAGGTATTTCTTCATTTTATTGACTGGTTGCTACTCTGTATACAATCGTCCATGCATTGGATACATAGGGATACTTCGAATCAAAGAATGTTGGTTTTTCTATTATATCAACAGCAGCATGATATATGCCAATATCCTGAGGTGTATACCATACACCCTCAAGGCAACCTTCATTGCTGTTATAGAACATTCTATCCCTTCTTATTCTGTGCATTGCAGTATTGTAATGCAACCAACCAAGGGAAGGCGGAGTATCAACATCAAAGTAGAGCCTCACTCTGACTTTTTCACCCGGGGTAAATGTCGGAATGGAATCTCTGTTCCACAGAACAGAAGGGTCAGTGTAAACATACTGTCCTGTAGCAATACTATCGTTTTGGCCATACTCGGTTACTTCCACCTTAGTAATGTTAACCTTAACTATGGAGTCAGGCAAGTTTTGTGTTTCAATTTCAACATTTGATAGACCTCTTAAACGCCAGCCCTTCCTTATGGGCTCATCAGGATCACCCTCTCTGACAAACATGGCATATCTATGACTCTGGTCAGTGAAGTCTTTAATTGAATCCTGTAAAGGCGCTCCTGCAGTGTCATACCAAATAATATGTAAAACACCATCAAGATTCCTTGCTATTATAACATTTGCAGTATCGTTATTTATGGATATGTTGATGTCAGAGGAAACATGTGTAAGCTGTCTGCCCCATGCTACAATAAAGCCCTTTGTTCCTTTTGAACTCCCAGGCACTGTATCATTTCTTGTTCCGCTGTCATTCACTGTTGCCGTATAGTTGAAATACGGGCTATCATCGCCGTTTATCAGATTCTGTATTGCGTCCTCATCGGTGGTTGCACTCTGTTTCTTTGTGCACCCCGCTATCCCCAGTCCTATTATCAGGACTGCTACTGCCATAGTTTTGTACTTCATTTTGTACCTCCTTGTTTGTACAATTGTAATACAGCAACTTGGTTGCCATCCTCAGTATAAAATGCACAAATATTTGGAAATTATATGGATATATAATTTAGGCTGTTTAAATTGTATATGTAACTGTGCCATATGGCACACATGGTGTTCCTTTTGGGAAACATCCATTGTAAATATGCACTCACTAATTGTAAAAAGCATTAAAAGTCTTGAACAAACCCACATAAAACATTATTATTAGAATATGAAAAAGGGATTACTGGTGTTCGTATTTCTTACGCTGTCAGGGATAATCTTTTACCTGACCACAGATGCAATGTTGCGGAAATACGAAAAAAAAGCGGAAATCGAGCTAAGAGCCACTGTAAAATTTACGGGTAAAATGGTTCAGGACAGACTATCCCCATTTATAGGCACGGACAGTAAGGACATTCTAAACTCCATCACCAAAGAGATCCTGCGAGAGCATAGTGATATTCTCTGCATTGATGTTTTTGACACATTGTTCAGACCTCTTTTGAACAACGACAGTTCGGCATATATACTGGACAGGGATTCCATGATTACGGCAGTTATCAACATGAGTCCCGTTGTTGTGAACAAAATATCAGGTGCATATAATTTGATTCATGCATACTTTCCTTACAAAGCAATTGATAATAACACTTATATCACAGGAATATTTATGCGAGTGGGTTTTTTGAAACCTGTTTACTCTCTTAAAAAATACTTTAATATATCATTTGCACTGTTTATCTTTCTCGAGATTGTCCTTGCTCTCATAATATCTCTGTATGATAGAAAATTATTTGCATTCAAGGAAAAGATGGCAGGTATGCAGCAAGCTATTTTGCTTGAAAAACTGGGAGGTTACCTTGCTCACGAAATAAAAAACCCGCTCTTTATAATAAGGGGTAATATCGAGATGAGTGACATCCCCCAGAACCAGAAGGAGGCTTTGCTTTATGAAATGGACAGAATAAAAAGCATACTTGAAAGATATGAAACATTCACACAAGCTCGGGATGAAATTAGCTACATTGCGCTTAAAGAGGCAATGTCTCACATAGAAATACTTTTTAAAAATCAATTTGAAAAAATAGGCAGAAACCTTTTTGTTGATATGCCTGAAGGTATTAACATTACCTTTCACCCTTCGGATTTCAGACAGGTATGCATTAACCTCACTCTCAACGGATTGGATGAGGCGGAAAATCTTTATATTCGTGCCATTACAAAAGGTAAAAAGGTACTCATAGAGTTTTGCAGTAACGGGGAGCCAATTGACACAAAAATTGCCAGAAGTATGTTCTCCCCTTATTTTACAACAAAGAGCACAGGTACAGGCCTGGGACTCTTTATATCCAGATACCTTGCTGAAAAAAACGGGGGAAAGCTTTACTATTTAAGAAAAGAAAACAAGAACTGTTTCATATTGGAGGTAAGAGTACATGAAGATTTTAATAATTGATGATGAACCCGAAATAGTTGCAATGATTACAAAATTTTTGAGAAGCAGGGGTTTTAGCAATGTAACAGGTGAAACAAAACCGGAAAAGGCACTTGATCTGATAGAGAAATCCGATTTTGACGTAATAATATGTGACCTTGTTATGAAGCCTATCTCCGGGATGGATATACTGGATAAAGTGCTTAAGTACGGCGTTGATTTTATTATGATGACCGCACATGCATCGGTCCAGAATGCAGTTCTTGCCATGCAAAAAGGAGCATGTGATTACATAGTGAAACCATTCTCACTTGAAGAACTGCTTGTAAGGCTCAAAAAAATTATAAAGAGAAAGGAACTTGAGAGAGAAAACGATACCCTCAAAAAAACAAATATCGTCTTTCATTCAGAAGCGATGAAGAAAGTTATGCAGCTTGTTGATAATGTGGCATCTTATGATTTTCCCGTGTTGATAACAGGAGAAACCGGGGTTGGGAAAACACTTATAGCAGAATCAATTCATACGAAAAGCAAAAGAAATAAATGGCCTTTTATCTCCTTAAATGTTGGTTCTATTCCTGATACACTTCTTGAAAGTGAACTCTTTGGATATGAAAAAGGCGCATTTACAGGAGCAAACGTATTAAAAAAGGGGTTTTTTGAACTCGCAAACAACGGGACCCTTTTTTTAGATGAAATCGGAGACATTTCTGGTGAAGTTCAGGTGAAACTTTTGAAAGTACTGGAAAGTGGCAGGTTTTTCAGACTTGGGGGGAAAACATATATAGATGTTAATATAAGGCTTATAACAGCCACAAATCGGAATATCATGCAAGAAGTTGAACAGGGAACTTTTCGCAGAGACCTGTATTACAGAATTTCAGTTTTCCCTATAAACGTTCCTCCCCTGAGAGAGCGCAAAGAGGATATTCCAGGACTTGTTCACTACTATCTTAAGAAGTTTAACTATGAGGGTAATGTAACCAATAGAGCCTTAAAAATACTAACAGAGCATTCCTGGCCTGGTAATATTAGAGAACTGATAAATGTGCTTAAGCGAGCGGTTGTGCTTGCAGGTGATGATACAATCGACACAGAACACATAATAATTGAAAATTTTTCCAATGGAAATGTTATGCAGGTGAATGAAATGGAGAAGAAAATGATTGTGAGGGCACTTGAGAAAGCAAACGGAAACAAGAAAAAAGCAGCTGAAATATTAGGTATCTCACGAAAAATGCTTTACACAAGACTCAAAAAATATGGTATTGGAGAGTGAAGCTGAAGCCTCTGTAGATTTACTGGGGTAAAGTGCATTTGCTCACAAATAAGAAGCTCCCCGGGAGGGCTTCGAACCCCCAACCCCCTGATTAACAGTCAGGTGCTCTGCCGATTGAGCTACCGAGGAGTGTAATATTAAAATTTTAATGTAAAGAGCCTGTATGGTCAAGCACTCGGTTTTACTCAAAAATACTGACATCAACATATCTTACTCCACAAAAATCATGCCGGCATATCTTTTATCTTTACCGCTCAGCACACGAAACTCGCCTCAGCATCCATCATCAAACTCTAAACAGGAAAAAACCCCTCCTAACAGGCATATTTAAAACTGTTCAATTGCGTCAAAGTTCCGTTTCAATGGTTGACTAAACAAACTATTAGCTTTACAATACAGATATTATTTAACACAATTATTTATGCAGTTAAAGCGGCTTAAAAACAGGAGGTAAAAATGGCAAAGAGAGTGTTAATACTCGGAGCAGCAGGAAGAGATTTCCACAACTTCAATGTCTTCTTCAGAGACAACAAAGAATATACTGTTGTCGCATTCACGGCTACGCAGATACCAGATATAGAAGGTAGAAAGTATCCTGCAGAACTTGCAGGTTCTCTGTATCCCGATGGTATTCCCATATATGCAGAGGACGATATGGCAAAAATTATAAAAGAACAAAAAATAGATATTGTTGTTTTTGCTTATTCAGATGTTCCCCATGAGTACGTGATGCACAGAGCATCGTTGGCCAATGCCGAGGGCGCTGATTTTTGGCTTATGGGAATAAATAAAACCGCATTAAAATCAACGAAGCCCGTGATTGCCATCTGTGCATCCAGAACAGGTGCCGGAAAAAGCCAGACAACAAGACGTGTGGCTGAGATTCTAAAGGAAATGGGTAAAAAAGTATCAATCGTACGTCATCCAATGCCTTATGGAGATTTAGTAAAACAGGCAGTTCAAAGATTCGCAACAATGGATGACCTTACAAAATATCACTGTACAATAGAAGAAAGAGAGGAATATGAGCCTCATATAACAAGAGGAAATGTCGTTTATGCAGGTGTTGATTACGAGAAAATACTGAGAAAAGTGGAATCCGAATCCGATATAGTGCTATGGGACGGAGGGAACAACGATACCCCATTCTTCAAACCTGATCTTCACATCGTAGTTGTTGACCCACACAGACCATATCATGAGTTATCCTATCATCCCGGAGAAACAAATGTTAGAATGGCCAATGTAATTGTGATAAACAAAGTGGATACCGCATATCCCGAAGACGTGGAGACTGTCAGAGAAAATGTGCGCTCAGTAAACCCGAACGCAGTAATTGTAGAAGCTGCATCCCCTATTTTTGTTGAAAACGGAGAGATGATACGGGGGAAAAAGGTCATAGTTGTTGAAGATGGCCCCACACTCACACATGGAGGTATGACTTACGGAGCAGGCTGGGTTGCAGCTGAAAAATTCGGCGCATCCGAAGTTATCAACCCAAGAGAATATGCTGTGGGCTCAATTAAAAAGACTTATGAAAAATACGATCAAACAGGCAGCATTTTACCTGCAATGGGTTATTCGGAAAACCAACTGAAAGAACTCGAAGAGACAATCAATAATACGCCTGCAGAGCTTGTTATCATTGCAACCCCTATTGACCTGGGAAAAATTCTTAAAATGAACAAACCCTCTGTAAGGGTTAAATATGAATTGCAGGAAATAGGTCATCCTGACCTTGAGGAGATATTAAAAAAATTTTTATCATAAAATAAGGAGGGGATATAATGCCCGATAATGAAGAATTATTTGAGGAAGTGGCAAAAATAGTGCAGGATAGGATTAATGCCTATCTCAACGAAACTGTTGATGGTGTTAATAAGAGAATAGAGGAATTCCGCTCCGAGATGGAAAATAAAATCAACACAATAAAAGAAGAAAAGACAAATGCAGTAAGTCAGGCCATTGAAGAAAAAGTCAATGTGGAAGATATTGCTAACCAAACAAAAGAAGAATCCGATACAATTTCTAAAAATAAAGTAGATGAACTTGTTGCCGAGCTTGATAAGCTGATCAAAGAGAAGGTTGACGCACATAATGATGAATTTGAAAATATAATCACTAAAAGTCTCAAATCCAGAGACACAGGCGAAAAAATCACAAAGGAAATTGTATCATGGATAGAGGAACATAAAGATTACCTGGGTGATATTCTCAGCGAACGTGTAAAATTCATCATTGAAGAGAAAAAGGAAAAAGACATTATTAAAAACGTTGAGGAATTTGTAAAGGCTCCTGAGTTTAAAGATATGGTCAAACTCTCGTTTATGAACTGGATTTCAAATTCAAAGGAAGCATTTACAGGAGTTGCCAGAGAAGTACTTGAAGCTGAAATCAACAAAGAAAAGGATAGAATAATAAAAAATGCGCTAAAGGATGTTTCCTCAACTATTAAGGAATCCGTTAATGCGTCCATAGAAAAGGAACTGAAAGAAAATATAGACAAGATTGTGCAGGACATAAAGTCTCAACTGGACGATATTAATGCAAGGATAGCACAACTGAGCAAAGGTGCAGCACCCTCTGAACCTGCAACGGAAGAGAAAAATGAAGAAGCCCAGGCTGATATAGAATTTGATGAGAACGCAGAGCAAAATCTGGAAAATCTCGCAGGGGAAGATACAGGGGTTGAAGTGCAGGAAGAGGAAGCAGAAAAAGAGGAAGAACAAGTCACAGTGGAAGAGGAAAAACCAGAGGAAGCCGTGGTTTCAATTGAGGCAAAAGAAAGAGGTATAAGACTTAAATCTGCAATTAACATAAAATACTACGGTCATTCAGCATTTTTATTGGAGAGTAATGGGGTAAAAATAATAACAGACCCGTATAAAAAAGGCGCGCTTGACGGAGCAATTAACTACGAACCAATAGAAGATGTCGCGGATATAGTTACAGTGAGCCACGGTCATATGGACCATGCGGGCTGGAAAGAAATTCCCGGCGAGCCCACGCTTGTTGAAGCAGCAGGCGAAAAGGTCGTAAAAGGCATAAAATTCAAAGGTATACCTGCATTCCATGACAAAGCCCATGGCCAATTGAGAGGTTCAATTATGATATTCTCCATGCAACTGTCAGGCGCCAACATAGTGCATCTTGGAGACCTCGGACATGTCCTCACTCCTGAACAGATTAAGGAAATAGGCGTGGTGGATATACTTATGCTACCTGTTGGCGGATACTTTACCATTGACGCAGAAGACGCATGGCATGTTGCAAATCAATTGAATCCCATAGTTATCATGCCTATACACTATAAAACGGAAAAAGTTGACCTTCCCATATCCGATCTTGAGCCATTCCTTTCAACCGCACCGAGTGATTATGCCGTTAAAAGGTTCAATTCATCCGTGGTAGAATTTGATAGGCTCCCAAACAAGCCCACAATATGGATACTTGACCCTGCAAATATCTAAATTTGAAAAAAAATCTGAAGCAGGCCTGTAAAGACGGTATAGCAGAGTGTGTAAGAGTAGCAAGTGTTCAGTTTCAACCTTATAATTATGAGCAAATAAAACGCTGGATATGGAAAAAAGGCGAGAGTGATATAGATAAATTCACGGATATTTCCATTTCTGTCCGTGAAGTATTGAAACAGCATTTTGAAATAAAAAGTATAGAACCCCTGTCAATACGGCAATCTACGGACAAATCCACAAAGTTTTTATTCTCACTTCTGGATAATGCAAAGATTGAAGCTGTTTTCATACCGGACGGCAAGAGAAAAACAATATGCGTATCTTCTCAATCAGGATGCGCCCTTCAATGTTCTTTTTGTGCCACAGGCAGGATGGGATTTAAAAGAAATCTCTTCTTCTGGGAAATACTGGATCAGGTGAGATTTATAAGAGACCACAAAAAGCAAGATATAACCAATGTTGTATTCATGGGCATGGGCGAGCCCATGCTGAATATGGAGGAAGTTTTAACGGCAATTGATTTTTTAACGGACAGCAATGCATTTCAGATAGGAGCCAGAAAAATAACTGTATCCACGAGCGGTATTATTCCGGGCATACGCAAGCTTTCCACATACGATAAAAAGGTTAAACTGGCAGTATCACTTAACAGTGCAATACAGGAAAAAAGGGAAGAGATAATGCCCATAGCAAAAACTTACAGACTCAAAGAATTGAAAAAAGCATTGCTCTTATATTACCAGAAAAAAAAGAGATGGATTACATTTGAATACATACATCTTCCGGGCTTTAACGACGGAGCAAAAGATGTTCAGGCACTCAGAAATTTTATAAGCGGGCTTCCATGTAAAATAAATATCATACCCTACAATACTTTTGCTGGTTCTCCATTCCGCGAACCCACCCGAAGAGAAACAACAGCTTTTATAAAAAGGCTTTACAAATTTCCTGTGCCAATCACATTGAGAGAATCCAGAGGGAGAGATATAGAAGGTGCATGCGGTCAACTTGCCTATGCAAAGAAAAACCACGACTCTCAAGCCCTATCACAAGGTTGACCTTATTGATTCTTTCTATAAAACTTACATTAATGCATTTGCAAATTTGCAAGTATCGCTTTATTTAATTACCTATGTTGAGTAACCTTGAAGACAAACATAGAATTTACTCAATAGAAACTTACATAGACGAACTTACCGGCGCCCTGAACAGGCGATACCTTAATCTCATAGTTGACCGGGAAATTCAGAGATGCCGCAGATACAAAAAGAAATTCTGCATAATGATTGCCGACCTTGATAATTTCAAGATAATTAACGATACATACGGTCATCTCACAGGAGACAAGGCACTGAGATTTTTTACAAAAACCACAAGAGATTTCTTGCGCGCTGCAGACAGCATTATAAGATATGGAGGGGACGAATTCATAGTCATGTTGCCCAATACAGACATTGCGGGCGCAGAGAGGGTGGGAAATAGAATAATCGAACTGTTGAAGAAAAATGAATTTGAAGGACTAAAGCTCAGCGCTAGTATAGGGCTGGCAATGTTTCCTGAGCATGGAGAGACATGGGAAGAGATATTCTCTGTAGCTGATAGGGCATTATACAATGCCAAGAGACTGGGTAAAGGTCGTGTATCCCGCCCTGACAGCAGTGTTTATACGCTTGTTCTGCCAACAAAATATATCGTAGGAAGAAGAGAAGAGTCTTCATGGATAAGCTCGAATATCAAAGAACCCGGTATTTTACATGTTGTCAAAGGCGAAGTTGGAGTGGGAAAAACAAGGCTTGTTGTGGAAACGCTTAAAAAGCTCCATGTAACTTATGCCTATGCCAAGACCATGGGGGCACTGCATAATGTCTCCTATTTTCTAATAAGAGACCTTTTGAAAAATCTGCTGGACACAAGACGATACGATGTCTTTTCAACATTCGAAACCCTTAAAGAATCTCAACGCATGGAAATCTCAAAATTTATGCCTTATATTTTTAAATCTCATATTCAAAAGTCAGCCAAGGGAGACAAATTTACCCTGTATGAAGCACTTATCTCGTTCCTCAAGCATATAGCTCATGAAAGACTCTTACTTGTCTTTGATGACCTCCAATGGATAGATAGGGCAAGTGCAGATTTTGTAAATTTTCTCGTGGGCTCGCAACCCGAAAATATCACCTTTCTTGGAATTTTCAGAATGGAAGAGCTAAGTAATAGCCCCATTTATGATGTAATCAGCCTTTTAAGCAGGACACGGCAGTATAACGAACTTTTTCTGGAACCGCTATCCAAGGTTGAAAGCACATCTATGGTGCAACTTGCTCTTGGCGCTCCACCCTCTCAAAAGCTGGCGAACCTGATCTTTGAAGAAACAGGCGGCAATCCTTTCTTTATAGAGGAAATTCTGCGTAAGTTCCACGATGGAAATCTGATTTCTTTTGAAAATGGGCAATGGGAATTAAAGGGAAAATATGTACCATCGCCTTCTCAAAGCATAGAGCAAATCGTTCAAAGGAAAATACAAGAATTTAGCAACCAGGAAAGAACCATTCTTGACTATGCCAGTGTATGTGGCAGAGAAGTTGATGCAATAATTTTAAGTAAAGCTTCAGGTTATAATGAAGGAGAGGTGTATGATATCCTTGATAAAATGGTGCAGAGAAATATTCTAAAAGAGGGAACTTCGTCAGACTATTTATTTTCAGAAGGCGTTATAAGGGAAATCATTGAGAACAAACTGTCAAAGGGGAAAATGAAGTTCTACCACAAAACCATAGCAAAGGCCATAGAAGAAATACACAGCGAGGATATTAAAGACTATCTCGAAGAACTCGTTCATCACTACCAGATAGCAGGTGTGCCTGACAAAACAAAGTATTACGCTAAAATGGCAGGAGATAGGGCACATGAGGTGTATACCTTTGAACGCGCAATTGTATATTATAAAATAGCTATTGGCAAGCTTCCACCAAGCGATGAAGCATTTGAAATCATGTCCAAACTCATAGACAGCTATAAATCCCTTGGGAAACATAGAGAGGCAATAGAACAACTCAAGGCAATGTTTGAGGAATATCCCCATAAGAAAAAAGAGCTCAATGATGCTATTGCAGATGCTTACATACGGCTTGGGGAATGGAATAACGCAATAGAGCATTACAAAAAAGCCATAGAACTAACCACAGATGAGCGTGAGCGATATCGTATAGAACTTGAACTGGCATGGGCACTTCTCAATTATCCCAGGCATGATGAAGCAGGAAAAATCCTTGAAAAAGCACAAAATTATTTCGAAACTCACGGCAAGGAAGAAGATAACTATAACATGTTTGTCTGGATTCACACAGGCTTTGCAACAATCGCAAATATGCTGCAGAAATTTTCCGAAGCTGTTAAACATTATAAATTATCTTTGAAATACAGCGAAAAAATGCAAAGTCTGTATAATATGGCAGTTTCACATCTAAATCTGGGCATAGCGCTTTCACAACTTGAAAAACCAAATGAGGCACTTGAACATTACAAAGTAGCCCTTGAAATGTCACATAAAGGCAATTATATCTATCTTTATTCCATTACTCTCCAGAACATAGGGCAGATACATAACCAATTAGGGCATTTTAAAAAAGCTCTCGGATATCTTACAGAGTGCGAACGGAATTTTGAACTCATGAAAAATTATTTCAACTTGATGCTCAATCACCTAAGTATCAGTGATGTATATATAAATCTTGATGAACTGGATAAAGCAATGCATCATGCTCAAAAAGCCTATGAACTGTCTCTCACACTTAAAACCCCTTTTGACCATATTTACGCCAAGCTTGCTATGTCACAAATACAAATACTTAATAATGAATATCAAAAGGCAAAAGAAAACCTTGAAAGTGTCAAGGATAGCATTTACAGTACTCCTGATCCCACTCTACCCATAAGATGGCATGAGATTATGGGAGATATATATGGGTATGCAAAATCATAACGAGGCATTAAACTCATACCTCAAATGCATCGAACTTTCCGAAAATAACACCCTTACTAAGCCAACCCTGAGTAAATTGAATTTAAAAACTGCACAATCATATAAATATTTAAACAATGAAGAGGCTACGGACTCCTACCTATCAAAAGCCCTTGAATTAAGGGAAATGATCAAAGATGAATACAGCAGAATGCTTCTTGACTTTGATGTTGCTAAAACCTTCTGGATAATCGGCGAAAAAGAGAAGGCACAGGAGATATTTAAGAACATTTTGCCCCAGCTTGAGAAAAGAGATGCAAGACTTTTGATAAGGCAGCTTGAAGAACTCAAAAACGAGTAAGCACACACCGTTTTTAGTTAAAGACGTGCTATTCAAATTATATGCCTTTTAGAAAAATATACTAATTGAATATTAACAGATAGACGCCTTTTTAAATATTATGCTTTGCTTTCTAACTGCTTTTTGAAATATGTATACAGTGCATCATAAAGCCAGAATTCTTTTTCCAGAGTCTCATAATCATCTTTGCACATAAGCGTGTAGCCTCTGCCGAATACATCCAGTGCAACGGCAAGTGGAGAAGGATTTTCCGGATGTGTATCCGCCTCTCTGACGATTAACTGAATCTTTTTCAATACAGGGTCTTGAATATTGTATTTCTCTATAAAGGCATCAAACGAGCACTTATTACCATGGTGCCCAAGTTCCACCCCTTTCATATCAAAGGGCGTCCCTTCTGTTATGGTTGAGGGGTCTGTGTCTCTGGGAACAAAAATAAACTCGGCGTCAGGGTCAATGAACCTCTTTATAAGCCATGGACATGCCACCCTATCCACATGAACCCTTTCTCTGGTCACCCATTTCATAAAGCACCTCCTTCAAAGTGTTTTCAGGACAAACTTCCATATAAAGCACCAAATACATACTTATGGCAAATACAAAATTCGGGCATTTGCAATAAACATATATGGCCCTGCTATGTAACCAATATCTCTCATTCCTAATTATATTTATAGTTTAAAAATAACATTTTATTTAAATTTTTTAAAATATTCATCTATTTCCGGGCGAAGTTCAATACCAACTCTTTCAAAGCATTTTAATAATTCATTATAAGCGCCTTTACCTCCCAAAAAGTCCCAGAATTCTTCTGCAACTTTTAACTCGTTTTTAAGGTCAAGCATTCCTTTTAAAGTCCACCGTTCATAAGGTTTTGGTTCATACGGATTATAAGGAATTGCAATATAAGAATGGACTTTAGCATTTGGATCAACAGCCAAATAAATGGCTATCCACTCCAAAAGGGTTCTTTTAAAATCCTTAAAATTACTGATATTGGGTTTTGCTGTTTTTAAATCAAAAAGATGAATATCTCCATTATTATCTTTCAAAAACAAATCTACCTTCACAGTTTTTAACTTATTC
>JALTEL010000666.1 GCA_027073945.1 Caldifarciminota bacterium
AACCTCCTTGCGTAAAAGGCTGCCCTGTAGGCATAGATATTCCCGCCTTCATAAAGAAAATTCAGGAAAAAGATTTTTTAGGAGCAGTAAGCGTGATAAAGCAGGACAATCCCCTACCCGCTGTCTGCGGCAGGGTTTGTCCACAGGAAGACCAGTGCGAAGGCTCCTGCGTTATGGGGAGAAAGGGAGACCCTATTTCAATTGGAAGACTGGAACGTTTTGTTGCTGACTATGAAGCAAGAACAGGCCATTCCGAAAAACCATTTATTGCACAAAAGAAAAATAAAAAAGTTGGTATTGTAGGTTCAGGACCATCCGGACTTGTATGCGCAAGCGAGCTCGCCAAGATGGGATATGATGTTACTGTTTTTGAATCTCTGCATGAATTTGGGGGTGTGCTCATCTATGGAATCCCACAATTTCGTCTACCAAAGGAAATTGTTAAGAGGGAGGTTGGGTATATAAACTCTCTCGGTGTAAAGTTTGTAAAAAACTTTTTTGTCGGAAGAACGGCAACCATTGATGAACTCATGGAAGAAGAAAAATTTGAAGCTGTTTTCATAGGTACAGGTGCAGGACTTCCAAGATTTGCAGGAGTGCCCGGCGAAAATTTACTTGGTATTTACTCTGCCAATGAGTTTCTGACAAGGATAAATTTAATGCGGGCATACAAGTTTCCTGATTACGACACCCCTGTTAAAGTGGGAGATACAGTTGCTGTTATAGGCGCTGGCAATGTTGCAATGGACTCTGCAAGGTCAAGTCTGCGCGCAGGTGCAAAAAAGGTCATGGTGCTTTACAGAAGAACTGAAAAGGAAATGACAGCAAGGAAGGAAGAGGCCGAGAATGCGCAGGAGGAAGGGGTTGAGTTTCATTATCTCGTTAATCCAGTCAGATATATCGGAGATGAAAACGGATGGGTGCGCGAAGTAGAACTTATAAAAATGAGACTGGGTGAACCAGATGAATCGGGCAGAAGAAGGCCTATTCCCATTGAAGGAAGTGAATTTAAAATGAATGTAGATACTGTTGTCGTGGCCATTGGGCAGATACCATCCCCTATGATTGCATCTACAACTCCCGGACTTGAAATCAATAAGAGATGGAAAACCCTGCTGGCTAACGAAAAAACCATGGCAACTTCCAAAAAGGGCATTTTTGCAGGCGGAGACGTTGTTACAGGTGCAGCCACGGTTATACTTGCCGCTGGTGCGGGAAAAACGGCTGCTCACTATATAGATTATTATTTAAATAATAAAAACAAGCCTGATATATGGCGGGAATTATTTGAAGGCAAATAATCTATAAAACTGCCTGGATGCCGAGAATCCGAAGCGGATAAACATAGTGCGGGGAAGATGTCCTTGCATAATTGTCTTTGCATAAAAACAAAACAACTTGTAGGTTCTTGTACATTGAATTAAAATACTGTATCATACAAAAATGAAAAGAGCTTTTATCTATTTTTTGTTCATTATACTGCTTGCCCTGCTTGTATTTTTTTATCTTACAGGATTTAAGCTCTCATGGCCATCCAATCGGGATATACTGCTTATACGTATAATACGAGTATCAGCCGTTCTTTTTACAGGGTTTTCACTCTCATTGAATGGTGGCGTGCTTCAGTCAATACTGGGCAATCCCCTCGCAGAGCCATATCTAATAGGGGTATCCGGCGGAGCCTTACTGGGTTATATTATAGGTCTTGCAATTGGACTCGGGAACAGCCTTTTTTTGTCCATTCCAGCATTTATATTCGCACTGCTTATACAGATAGGCGTTTACATGCTATCCAGAACGAGATTCGGGTTGAAATCCGAAACGTTAATTCTATCAGGACTGTTCGTGAATTTTTTTGCATCTGCTCTCGTATTTGTAGTTGCATACTTATTAAACCTTTCCCTTGAACGCATAATCTATCTGCTCTACGGTTCTTTTAGCATTATACTATCAAGGAGTGAGGTATTTCCGTTCTTTATAGCTATCGGAATAGGAACTCTGCTTGAAATTTCTCTTATATTTTTTTCAAGAGAGTTTGATTTTATATCAATTTCCGAGCAAGAAGCGCTGGCAGCAGGGGTACATGTTGACCGCATAAAGAATATCGTATTTATAATTGTATCACTTGTCACTTCCTTTCAGGTGGCAGCCTTCGGTATCATAGGCTTTGTTGGACTCATTGTCCCGCACATCACAAAAAGTATAGTCGGTAAAAGACATATAGACTTTTTGCCCTTATGCTTTGCAACAGGAGGCATTTTAATGATACTATCGGATATTATAGCCAGAAGACTCTTTCCGTTCGAATTGCCTGTAGGCTCAATTACCGCACTGATAGGCGTTCCGTTTTTTTTCGCTATCATACTGAGGAAAAGGCATGAAATCTCTTGAAGTAAGGAATATTGCACTGAGCGTGAACCGCAAGACAATTCTAAATAATATAAACTTTTACGCAGAGCCCGGTAAATGGGTGTCAATCGTGGGACCAAACGGTGCAGGAAAATCAAGTATCGTAAAAATTCTTGCAAGAGTGTGGAGAGCTGATAGAGGCAAAATATTCGTATGGGGGAAAGAGATATCGCAATACAAAAACAAAGGATATGCAAACCATATAGGTTTTCTGTTTTCCGAACCGGAAAATCTATTTGATATTAAGGTTTCGGATTACATAAAACTCGGTCTTTACAGAAAAACCAGCATATTTTCTTTTTATGGCAAAAAATACTGGAAAGATTTTGACTTTGCAGTAAATGTAAGCGGCACGGAAAACCTTCTTTCAAAATCCGTAACCTCACTTTCGCAGGGGGAACTGCAGAGAATCCGACTGGCAAGGATAATATGCCAGAATCCATCTATTTTTGTATTTGATGAGCCCCTATCGCATCTTGATATATCACACAGGTTGTATTTTATTAATCTCATTTCAAGACTCAAAGCGACAGGAAAAACAATTATTATGGTTGAACATGATTTGAGTATTGTTTATCACAAAACAGATTATTTCCTGTTGCTGAAACAGGGCAAGGCAATAAAATTCAACAAAAAGGAAAATTTAAGCCTCTCGGACTTTAATAACACATTTGAAGTTAAATTCAAATTTGTAAATGAAAAAATTCTAACAGCAGAGGATATATAAAATCTCTTTTATGCCTTAAATAGTGCATATTATCCCTATTATTTGAATGAATGAGCCTGTATCTTTAAAATTAAAGGATGAAAAAATTTATATTCATTTCAGGTGGTGTTGTATCTGCTCTTGGAAAGGGAATTGCAACCGCATCAATTGGTTTCCTGCTGAAAAGCAGGGGATATCGTGTTGAGCCACTTAAATTTGACCCTTACCTTAATGTTGACCCCGGAACAATGAATCCGTTTCAGCATGGTGAAGTTTTTGTTACCGATGATGGCGCAGAAACAGACCTGGACCTCGGGCATTATGAAAGATTTTTAAACCAAACTCTTTCAAAAAAGAACAACGTTACGGCAGGTCAGGTATACAATCAGATTATACAGAATGAAAGAGAAGGCAAGTATCTGGGCGGAACGGTTCAGGTCGTACCGCATC
The DNA here is from genome assembly GCA_027073945.1 of Caldifarciminota bacterium. Next base: position 3,566 of record JALTEL010000666.1, read on the forward strand.
TGACAGATGAAATAAAGCGAAGAATTCTAATGCTTGCGACAGGGAATGTGGATGTAGTACTCGTTGAAATCGGAGGAACAGTCGGAGATATAGAATCTCTCCCGTTTTTGGAAGCGGCAAGGGAACTCAGGCTTGAACAGGGCAATGAAAATGTTATGTTCGTTCATCTTACACTTGTTCCTTTTGTCAAAACTGCAGGTGAGCTTAAATCCAAACCGACACAACATTCTGTTATGAAACTCAGAGAAATAGGGTTGCAGCCAGACTTGATAATTGCAAGAAGTGAAACAGAACTCACAAAAGATGTGAGAAGAAAAATAGCTCTGTTTTCAAACTTACCGGAAAATCTTGTTGTGAATGCGCCCGATGTTGATAATATATACAGAATACCCCTGATTTTTTATAACGAAGGCGTTGATAGGATGATATTACGCAGATTAAATATGGCACCCCTTCCGGTTAATATGGAAAACTGGGTAAATTTCGTAAAATCCGTGGAAACTGAAAAAGAAGAAGTAAACATGGCCCTGGTCGGGAAATATGTCAATCTTAAAGACAGTTATAAAAGTATAACCGAGGCACTTATACATGCCGGGGCAAATGAAGGTGTGAATATCAATACAATATTCATAGATTCCGAAGACATAGAAAAACAAGAAATAGCTACAGTTTTGGGCAATATCCATGGAATACTCATACCCGGAGGTTTTGGGAAAAGAGGTATAGAAGGGAAAATTGCCGCAATAAAATTTGCAAGGGAGAATGGTATTCCTTTTTTGGGACTGTGTCTTGGTATGCAGTTATCTGTTATAGAATTCGCAAGAAACGTAGCCGGGCTCAAAGGAGCAAACTCCACTGAATTTGATGCAAATACTCCCTACCCTGTTATAACCATACTGCCTGAAAAAGAGGGCGTTGAAAAAATGGGGGGCACATTGAGAAGGGGCTCATATCCTGCTGTACTTACAGAAAATACACTTGCATTTAAACTGTATAAGAAAAAGCATATTAACGAGAGACACAGGCATAGATATGAATTCAACCCGGAATTTGAGGGCAAATTGTCAGATTACGGACTGCGTGAATCAGGCAAATCACCTGATGGATATCTCGTGGAAATAGTGGAATTAAAAGACCATCCATTTTTCATCGCCGTGCAATTCCATCCTGAATTCAAATCCAGGCCACTTGCACCTCATCCTATTTTCTCCGGATTTGCAAGCGCCATGAAAGTATACAAAAAGGAGGAAAAGCGAGTCCATGCCTAATCAGGGCATACAAAAAGAAGACATAGAAAACGTAATAGGCATATTGAGAAATTTCAAGATTACAATAAGCAATATGCGGCTTTATCCCATGGAAAGCGCCCTGGTTCAAAATGCACTCCAGGCTACGCTGGACTCTTTAAATTTAGTACTTGAAAAATACAAATTTCTTACAATTGCTATGGTTGAAGGGAAAATCATTGTGAATGGAACGGACATAAGCAAAGGGCGTCCGGAGCCAATACATGCGGGTATATTTGAATCAAAATTGTTAGAGCACATAATAAAAAGTGTTACATTCAGGCAGGGAATTAACATTGCGGAACTTCGTACATTTCTCAGTTTATTAAAAGAAAAATACAATCCACAGAGTCCTATAACCAAGCATTTGCAGGAAGCAGGGGTTACCAAAATAGGCATAGATGAAAAGAAATATGCAGTTGTCGGAGAAAAAGACCTTGTAATCGAGAGGGGACAGGACATACTGGCAAAATCAAAAGGTAAGCTCAATAACCTGCTGAATGCAGTTGAGCATACAGTTGATATGGTTTTCGCCATTGATGAGCCCACTGTGAGAGAAAAAGCCAAATTGGAAGTTGCAAAAAAACTCATATTCAAAGACCCCGGACTGCTTGAAAAAATCCTCGAAGAAACAGGTGGTGAAGGTGGAATGGGCTATGGTATTGATATTACCCATATGGAGAATATACTGGGAGACGTTGTAGAGCTCTACAGACTTTATAAAGCAGAGAAAAAAGAAGAATATGAGAAAAGAATCAGAGAAACCATAACAAGGATAGTGAACATTCTAAAAAAACACAACCCTTCATTTCAATTATCGGCTGATTTTTTGCAACATATAGGAAACATTTTAGAGGAGAATAAAAAATTAAAACAGGTGGATATATCCAGATTAGATACCAAATACCAAAAAAGAGTGCTAACTTTTCTTGAAGAAGATAACACAGAACTTTTAAATGAAAACGAGATTGTTGATAGTATCAAACAGCTTGTAAATGAAGGGTATCATCAAACGGCTTTCACAGTTATAAGAAAAATCGTTTTAAACTATGACTCTATTCACCCCGTTGTCAGGGCAAAGGCAGTAAAACTTATGGCCAAGCTCCTGCCTCAAACATTTATAAGCACCAGTGATAAAGAATTTCAATACGTTTACCTTAAAAATATCCAGCTTATTCTGAGAGAAACCGACCCGGAAAATTTGAGCGAACTTTCAAATATATTGCCGGAGTTGACAGATCTTGCCATAAAGAGAGGACATTTTAAAGCCGTGATGGTTTTGCTCGAGCACTTGGCAAAATTAAGAAGTGATGGGAATATTTCAGAAGAAAGGAGAGGTGTTTACACCAAACTGATGGGGAAAATGGCTGACAAGCTAATGGATTTTATTATTCCGGCAGTAAAAGAAAACGACAAAAAAGATATCGCCATTAAAATGCTATCTTACCTTGGAATTTCAGCTGTATCACATCTTATTGATACGATTAAAAACGAGAAGTCACAGGAGCAGAGACATTTTTACGCTACCGTTATAAACGCACTCGGAAATAAGGCAAGAGGGATGTTTTATGCAGCTATAGATTCTGAACGCAATGACAACAAGTTGATTTCCATGCTGTCCGTAATAGATGATTTTGAACAGGATGATAATCTGATAGAAATATTGAAAAGGCTTCTTGTTACATCAACAAAAGAGATAAAGCCATATGTATTCAAAATCCTGAAAGATTTAAATACAGAAGGCCTGGAAAACTTCGCATTTGAGCTTACGGACAATGACAATCCCGAGCTCAAGATACTGGGGTTTGAATATCTATTTGAAAAAAATCCTGAAAGTATAAAGGATAATGTTGAAAATATACTAATTCCCAAAAAAGTCCTATTTGTGAAGCTTAAGCATGCCGAATACCTGAACGTAAAGAAAAGGCTTCTTCAACTTATAGGAGATCATACTCAGACATGGGGGATTCCTTTACTAATTCACTACGTTAAATCCGATGATAAAACTTTCAAGAACACGGCCATGAATGCCCTGTTGCATTTTAAGCCAGAAATGCTTCGTAAGTACTCAGAAGAATTTCAAAGAATGGTGCATTCAAAGGATGCGATAACCATGAGTATAGGAGAAAAACTGATAAAACATATAAAGGCTCAGAAATGATTGGTATAATATATTTTTTCCTCTTGCAGGGAACGGCAAAAATCGCTTTTTTACATCATGGCAATCAATCATTCGCAGACAACTCGGCTTATACTCTAAAACAGGGAGACGCGGGTTACAATGGCAACAGTTTTCTGAGATTGCTCGATACCCATGAATATTATAATGTACCCGTTGATATACATATATCCGGATGCCTGACACAATCCTATGCATGGGGGAAAAATGACAACGGTCTTCTGAATCGTATAGCAAACGACCCTATTGTATGGCTGTGCGGCGGAAGTTATGCAGAAAATATCCTTCCCTATGTTGACAGTATTGCAAATAAATTCTCCATGCACTATGTACAACAGGTCTATAATTCGACAATAAAAGGCCTATCCTACTACGATTACCCCAATGTAATATGGATACCCGAGCGTGTGTGGAAAAGCCAGGCATACATGCCTTATTCACTTATCCAGATATTGAATGAGGAGTATGGGAAAACAGACTCACAAAATCGATATCTCGCCCCATGTGTGGTGCTGGATGACAATGCACTTTCCTGGGCATGCAGCGGGTGCAACCCAAGAAAAGTATACAGGATGTTTGACAATCAGGGTAACTATGTTTTTGCCGTTTTTATTCAGAAGATTGCAAGAGATAACGTAGTATGGCAGAACATGTCTGACCCCTCAAATTCCTTGAACCAACTTCTATGGAATTTGCACAATGACCAGGACCAGGAGCAGGTGGTCATCTACGGAGACGACTGGGAAAAGGCTGCAGGCGTTGCAGGTTGGGACTTCGGACATCCCGGTGTTCCTTCATCCTCCTACGATGCGAACATTGCATGGTGTGCACAGCAGGACTGGGTTCAGCCCATCCACATAGCAGAAGCCGTAAAATGGTGGGGAGTGGATAAAATCTATGATACTGACCCGGGGAACGACCCTCCTTCCGTTACCATTGATTATGCAACATACAATGAACTTAATGATTGGACCGGAGGAACTTATGATAACTGGTACAACGATTTTAAGCAAACTCAGGCATTCGGATGTTCAGCCTCACAGGATTTAAACTCAAATGGTATTAACGGAGATTACGAAGACCTCTGGAAATTCGCCTATAATAAACTTTTAAATGTAAAAGACAATGACCTTGCCAGACTGGGATGGGTTACCCTGGACGGAATGCTCTATGAAACGGCATGGCATACGGGTCCTGGCGGAGAACTTGTATACTGGGGAAAAAATATGTGGAATCACACACGCTACGGTGGTATTTTCGCATTTGCCTCAGTATGGATTGATAGCCTTTGTAAACTGGACACACTATCGCACATTGACACAATAGATGTTGACGGTGACGGAAAGTGCGAGTATATTATTTACAACAGCAAAATCTGCGCTGTATTTGATACAAGGGGAGGACGTGCTCTTGCGGTATTCAACTCGGATACACAGTGCATAGTGGGGAATTTAATGACTTACTGGGGGACTGAAGGCGATTACAATGACGGGGCTCACCCCGGTTTATTCGATGACTCTCAGGCCGAAAATTCCGAATTCACGGCTGAGATTTTACAGAGCTCGGACACGGCTATTTTAAAATTACAGGAGATTTATGATGCACAGGGAGATTCCTCATGGGATATTACAAAAGAAATTCTTCTTGTACCTGATGTGGCATATCTTGAAGCGAGATACTCATCCGGTTTTACAAATTGGGTAAAAGCAGGTGTAACTCCGGATGTATGGGACAATCTCATGAACGGTTATTCTCTGAATTTTATTACCGGCATTTCTGACAGCGGCTGGATGTATGCCGGATACAAAGACGTCAATACAAATGCCAAGGGAATATTTCTATGGCCTTCAGGCCAGGGCCTTATATATCACAATCTGGGTAAAATGGGGCAGGGCGCCGAACTCATTGAACTGGGAGGGAAAAACGGCCAGTTTAGCATCTATTTTTATGCAGGCAGCGGAAAACCCGAGGTTAATGCCCAGGGTCCAGGAGACAGGGAAGGGCCTATGATATGGGGAACTACCTTTTCCCCTTCATATAACATCCTTGACAGTGATTCAGTAATCGTAACCACAAACGTAAGCGACCCGAGCGGTGTTCAATCCGTCGTGCTTCATCTGGGAATAAATAACTCGTGGCAGGATTTTCCCATGCAAAGAGACGATGGAGCAGGCTATGATTGGAACGGCAACGGACAGCCCGACAGTACCCTGTATGGAAAGGTTATTCCGCCAAATGCCAATGGGACAACGGTTTCGTTTGATATACACGCTTTTGACAATACCCCTTACAATTATGATAGCTGGGATAACAACTACGGCCAGAATTACACATATACGGTGGGAGTCATACATTTCATAATGGACGGTCAGCTGGACAGAGTTGCAACAATTTCCTCTCAGAACGGAGATATGCATCTGTTTACCTATTTCTATGCAGACTCATCCATTCTCTACATTGCCACAGAATCAGCAGGAGGTTCAGGAGGAACAGGTATATTTCAAAACGACCATTTTATCTTTGTCGGCATAAATCCCGATTCCCTGATACCCGCACCGTGGAATAAAAAGGGACAGGTGGGGAAATACGATTTCTACCTTGCCGATGAAAATGATAATGATTTTTCAGCATTTTTCGTGAGAACGGATACTACGGACTTGCAAATAAGCGATACGGATACGGCCATATTCAACCAGGCGTCGGCAAAAGATGACAGGGGCTATCTTGAAGGCATTATACACCTTAAGGATTTTTACGGTTATGTGCCCGAATCGCTCTACATTGCAGTGGCGACTTACCAGACATCTGACAGCGGGAATTTAAATTGGCAGGTGCCCGGTCAGGACACCATTGACGACACACTTTCCAAAAATGAATATTTAATTCTAAAACTCACAAATACGGGCATCAGACAAAAAAGAGAAAGCAGGAGTTCATGGTTAAAATTCTTTCCCAATCCTGTATTGAAAAAAATAACAATGGACATAAAAGCCCCGTGTGAAACCGATGTCAGCATAAAAGTCTTCGACATTGCAGGAAGAAAGGTATTCTCAAAATCACAGCATCTGCACGTGGGTAACAATACATTGAGCATATCGCTTGGTCACCTGCAGAGAGGGGTATATTTCATGAAAATCAATACAGCATTCGGGAAGATAACAAAGAAATTCGTAAGGCTATGATAGCCAACTGGGTCACTCTGCTCAGAATAGTACTGTCATTTATAGCAGTGATTTTATTTGAACTCCACACCTTAACACCCAATGTAATAGCATTCTTTTTCATATACATAATTATATTTCTGGATTTCCTCGATGGCTATCTTGCGAGAAAATTGCATGTTTCCACCGAGTTTGGGGCAATGTTTGACATAACAGGAGATAGAATCGTGGAAATAATTTTCTGGATATATTTCTCATTCAAACACCTCATTTCTTTCTGGTTTCCCGTAATTGTTCTTTCAAGGGGTGTTATGGTTGATACCGTCAGGCAACTCGCGTTCAGAAAAGGCATCAAGCCTTATGATATGTTCAAACTTGGATTCTTCAAATTTCTCGTTGTATCACCTGTTATGAGAACAGGTTATGCAGTGCTCAAGGTTATTGTTTTCTCAATGTTGGGTGTACTGTTAATTTTTGAAAAACATCACATCTTTTACTCTCATATTCATCTTCTTACCAGACTTACTTATTTTACGGCAATACTCACGGTTATTATCTGTGTGTTAAGAGGTGTTCCTGTTTTATTCTATGCAAAAGACCAATTCATCACAAAAAAATGAGCGATTCGCCATTTTTGACCTTGATGGCACGCTGCTCTTGGGTCCATCTTCGGAAGGAAGGTTTTTTCTACAATTACTTTTAAACGATATTCTTGGGCTTGAACATATTTCGTATTATGTTATAAATTTTTTAAAGCATCGCAGACTCAGAAATAACAAGGCCTTTTATAGAGGACTGACGGAGAGCAGAATAAAAAAACTGGCAAAAGAATTCGTTAATAAAACACTTAAAAAATCCATCAGCAAAGAAGGGCTCAAGACAATTGAAAAGGAGCGCGCAAACGGCAGAAAAATAATGCTGCTCACGGGTTCGCCCACATTCATAGTATATCCAATAGCATCCCGTATAAAAGCAGACAGAGCAATCGGACTTCATCTTGAGGTAAAAAACGGAAAATTTACAGGCCGATATCTTGCTCCTTATCCGTTCGGTACAGGAAAGGAATACATCCTTGTCTCGGATAAAAACATAGATCTTTCATCATCTTCCGGTTACGGTAATCATCATACGGACATATTTTTTCTCTGCATTTTAGGCCACCCCTTCTGCGTGAATGCAAATAAAAAACTGAAAAAACTTTGCAGTCAGAATAACTACAAAATCATTCAATGGAAAAAGTGAATTAACTTCCATCATATAAAATAACCTTAAAGCACATTATTTAATCCCGTGTTTATTTCCTGAACAAGCTGGATACATGATAAAAGCTTGCATATTTGAGTATTTTGGTTTATAATAGTTAGCAATAAGAATTAAGGAGGCATAAATTGATTTTAAGTGGTGGAAAAATAATAAATACCGCGAAAGAAGACATAGAAAGGCGGGATATTTTTATAAAAAACGGGTGCGTTGCCGAAAAACCTGATCCCGGAGACAAAGACATCGTGGATGTAAGTAATCAATATCTCATATATGGGATGCATGACCCCTATACCTATCTCGGTATCGCGGAAGAAGGTGTGGGCTATGATAACTTTGATTTAAATGAATCTTCAAGTCCTCTTACACCACAAATTTCAGTAGAGGATGCTGTAAATCCGCAGGATTTCGGGATTAAGGAGGCAAAACAATGGGGTGTAACATCTTTTATTGCAGTGCCTGGCAGTACAAATGTCATTGCAGGTATGGGCTCATACTTTTATACCAATGGTAAAAATGTTATGGAAATGGTCATAAAATCGCCATGCTGCCTGAAGGTGAACTTTGGAAGAGACCCTATACATTTCTGGTCATCCAAGGACAAAGTGAAAACAAGAATGGGACGCGCTGCCATGTTGAGGGAAGAACTGACAAAAGCTCTTGCATATGAGAAAAAGACAAAGAAAAAGGAACGTAATCCCCAGCTTGAGGTCATTATAAAGGTATTAAACAGAGAGATCCCTGTTTTTGCAGTGGCACACAAGAAAGAGGACATAGCAACTATTATTCATATAAAAGAAGAATTCGGATTTAATCTCATTTTGCTCGGATGCGAAGAAGGAGACATGGTTGGGGATTTGCTCAAAAGACACAATATTCCATGCATATTGGGACCGCTTATGCGAGCGGACAAGGATATGGAAACCGTTCATACAACATTTAAAAGCTGTCATAGGCTGCAGCAGATGGGTATAAAAATTGCCCTATCCCATGCACACTCGGAAAACCCCGTAAAATTACTGAGATTTCTGGCTATCTACGCGCACAAAGCAGGACTCAACAAATATCAGGCAATTGCCGCAGTGAATAGAAATGCTTATGAAATAATCGGAGATAACGAAAGGGGCTCTTTTGAAAATGGTAATATCGCAGACATCGCTGTATTTGACGGGCACCCGCTTGATTACAAAAGCAAGGTAAAAATGGTTGTACAGCACGGCAAAATAACTTTCAAGGAGGATTAGAATGTTTTTAATAAGAGGCGGAACTATTTATACAATGGAGAGCGATGTCCCTCTTAAAGGTTATGATATACTCGTAGGCAACGGCAAAATACGGGAAATAGCAAAAAATCTCACGCACAGCGGAGCAAAAACAATTAACGCAAGAAACATGTTTATCTATCCGGGCATGGTTGATATACATACGCATTTAGGCATATACGAAGAGAATGTCGGTTGGGCCGGTGCAGATGGAAATGAAGCAACAGAACCTGTAACTCCTCACCTGCGCGCACTGGATGCAATAAACCCGGATGACCCTGCATTTAAAGACGCATACGCGAATGGCATAACAACGGTAAATATATTCCCCGGTAGCGCTAACATCATCGGAGGATTGGGTGTGGCAATGAAAACTTATGGAAAAGAATTTGACAAAAGAATAATAAAACAACCCTCAGGATTAAAAATGGCCTTAGGGGAAAATCCCAAGAGAGTCTACGGCGAGAGGAAGATGATGCCTATGACAAGACTTGGGAATGCCGCTGTTATGAGAAGCGCATTAATAGAGACAAAAGAATATTTGAAAAATAAGGATAAAAAAGGATTCGATTTGAAATGGGAGGCAATAGCAGGTGTTATAGAAGATAAGTACCCTGCAAGAATACATTCACACAGAGCAGATGATATAATAACAGCCATCCGCATAATGAAGGAATTCGAAATTGATTTTGCCATAGAGCACTGTACAGAGGGACATTTAATAGCAGATTTTTTGAGAGAGCACAAAGCCAAATGCGCACTTGGCCCTTCCATATCGACAAGAATTAAACAGGAGCTTAAGAATATAAACTTCAAGACAGCGGGTATATTTGAAAAAAATAATATTCTTTTCGGGTTTGTCACTGATGCTCCGGTTATTCCCATTTACACATTACCACTTGAGGCCTCACTGGCTGTGAGGGAAGGGCTCTCCGAGGCAGAAGCTTTGAAAGCCTTGACAATTAACGGGGCATTGATTCTACGTGCGGCGGATAGAATAGGTTCAATCAAAAAAGGAAAAGATGCTGACATATTTATAGCAGACAGACCTGTTTTAGACCCCTTACACAGAGTTATTTATACATTTATAGACGGCGATATGGTCTTCCATTTGAAAGATGGGGAGTACCCCGTTATTTAAGGAGGAATAAATGAAAGCGATTATAGGAGGTAAAATTTTTCTTGAAAATGGATGGCAAAATGGCGGAGCCATTATTATTGATGGTACAAAGATAATCCGTGTAGTTAAAGTGCGCCGCATACCCAGGAATGCTGAGATTATCAATGCAGAAGGCAAATACGTCATGCCGGGTCTCATTGATGCCCATTCTCATGTTGGTGTTTATGAAGAGGGTGTTGGTATTGAGTATGTTGATATAAATGAAGCATCCTCGCCCATAATGCCGCATGTAAGGGCTATAGATGCGATTTCTCCATCCGATATGGCACTCTTTGAATCAAGAAAATCCGGAATTACCAGTCTCTACATAACACCCGGGAGTGCAAATCCAATTGGAGGATTGGGCGTTATAATAAAAAATAAAGAGGGACTACCACACGAAATAGCCATAAAAAAAGAAGCCGGGCTTAAACTCGCATTTGGAGAAAACCCCAAAAGGGTTTACGGACAAAAAGACAAATCTCCAACAACACGCATGGCCATTGCAGCACTTATACGGGAGGCCTTTTACAAGGCGCAAGATTACTATAAAAAAAGGAAAAAAGAGAAAGACTTAAAATACGAGGCACTGCTGCTTGCATTGCAGGGAAAAATTCCGGTAAGGGCGCATGCGCACAGAGCGGATGATATTCTGACAGCCATACGTATTGCAAAGGAATTCGGTTTAAAATTGGTTATAGAGCACTGCACTGAAGGATACATGGTGATTAAAGAACTGAAGGAGACTGTACTCGGATGTGTAACAGGACCTGCATTCTCGGTAAGGACAAAGGTTGAATTAAAAAATCTGAGTTTTAAAACTCCGGGAATACTGGCAAAAAATGGGATACTGACGGCAATAACAGCTGACCATCCCTATTCTCCACAGAAATACCTCAATATTTATGCGGCACTTGCCGCTCGCGAGGGTATGGATGAAATGGACGCATTGAAGGCTGTCACTTCAAACCCTGCGCGCATTCTGGGTATATACAAAAAAACTGGCTCTATCTCTCCGGGAAAAGATGCGGACATTGTAATTTTTGACAGGCATCCGTTCGATATATTTTCGCATGCAGAGATGGTGATGATTGAGGGAAGGAGATATGTATAAACAATTAACATTTGTTTTATTCCGCAAC
>JALTEL010000667.1 GCA_027073945.1 Caldifarciminota bacterium
GAATCTCTCCGTTTTCTCGGTATTCTTTCATTATCTGCTGAACTCTTCTGGTTTTTATGCCATAGATTTGTGCGGCCTCAATAGTGCTGAAATCCCCGATTTCAGCGCAATGCCGCACAATCCATCGTATTTTTTTATTGCTTGATTTGGTCACACAAGATACAGCTTCTTTCCGCTTTAAACTTTGGCGGAATAATTTCCTTACTCTACACTTGTACAACATGGAGAAAAATTTATTATATGGGCACACCATAGGGGTAGTATGAAACTCGCCCTCATAAGCAACTACTGGAAGCCGCAGGGCCCCGGTGGAACGGAAAAATACACCAAAGAATTCTTCCAGGCCGTAAAGGAACAAGGAGTTGAAGTTGCCATACTCTTCCGCGAGGGGGACGGAAACGGTACAGGAGAATACAAACTACCGGCCGAAAAACTTAAGTTTGCTTCCGAGGCCAGAAAGATTCTGGATAAAGAGAAGCCGGATGTTATTCTGTGCCAAGGCGGATGGTTCACGGAAATCCCTGCTATAAAGTACAAGAAAAAACATCCCGAGGCAAAAATCCTCGTACTGCACCACAGCCAATTTTTAGACCAGTTCCCACTTTACAAGAAAATCCTTTACGGGCACATCCTGAACAGGTTTGATGCCGTTGGATTCGTAAGTGAGGGATTAAAAAAGGATATTACTGAGAGAATTGGAATCGCAATCGGAGTGAAGACTTTTATTCTTTACGGCGGCGTTGAGGTTGAAGAACCTGCTGAAAAAGAGATATCTGAATTTAAAAGAAAGTACAATATTTCACCTGACAACATCTACCTGCTCGGTCTCGGACTTACGGCCCTTGAATACAAAAGCAGAGGCGCACAACTGCTTATAGATGCTGTTAAAGAACTGTCAAAGAAATATTCAAACATCAGGCTGATACTGACAAGGGACGGCCGTTTCCGTCCCAGACTTGAAGAATACGCAAAGAAGCAGGGGGTTTCGGACAAGGTTATTTTTACCGGAGACCTGCCGGACGCCAGCGTTGCTATTGTTTCATCCGACATATACACCCATATAAGTTACGGAGACGGCCTCCCCCTCGCTCTGCTGGAAGCCATGGCCTTTGGAAAGCCAATAGTGGCGAGCAGGATTGCAGGGATACCGGAGGCCATAAAGGATGGAGAAAACGGGCTGCTTGTGGAGAACGAAATAACCGATGTTAAGAGGGCCATAAGATATCTTGTAGAGGATAAAAGCCTTGCAAACAAATTAGCGAAAAATGCCATAAAAACAGCGGAGGAAAGGTTCAGGTGGGAGAAAACAGCCCAGAACTTCATTAGAGTGGTGGAGGAACTTTAATATGTATGGAACACAGGAACTCTCGCCTTATCTCTATTTTCATTGCGATGGTGAATAAGATGGCAAAGCAGTCCTCTTTTAAGACTTGTGCTCCGCGATTTTTAAAGAATATCCTCTACTTATTCTATACGCTTATAAGGTATACTCGATTTGTATTGTTGTTTGGCGGTTTAAAGAAGGATATCAAACAGAAGAAAACAGATGTTCTCTTCACCAGTGAACTCATGGACTGGCGCATAATAAACGGTGAACTGGATGATGTGAGGCTTGGGGGCGTGATTAAAAAAATTCGCAAATCATTTTCCGTTACAGTGCTTGACCACGGGACAGGATATGCATTTCGAGATTACAAAAAGACAGTAGAAAAAATGGAGAAGATGCCCGAAGCAATCTGCCGTGAGAGGTACATGAATTTTGGAATGATATTCAAATCTTTTATACTGGCCACAGGGGCATTGATTAAAGGGGAAGAGGAGGAAAGTTTTGGGAGCGTAATAGGAAGCATCGGAAGAATGGCAAATTTTTTAGGAGTGATGATGGCCGAAAAAGTGTTTGAAGACTTGGAACCAAAGGCTCTTGTTGTAACAAATCTCGGTAATTTTCAAACGGCCTTTATATACTCTGCACACAAGCACAATATAAGAGTTGTAGAAGTTCAGCACGCAGTAATTTCCTCATACTCTTCGTATCTTTACACGGACAAGAAGATGAAAAAAGCTCTGCCGGACATCACCTGTGTTTACGGTATGAAGGCCTATGAACAACTTACTAAAAAGAGCATATATGATGAAAATGAGGTTGCCGTAACAGGTAGCCCGAGATACGATGTTTTATTCAATTTAAAAAACCTATACTCGAAAGAAGCCTTCAAAAAGAAATACGGAATAACACCGGATAAGAAAATTGTCCTGTGGACAACTCAAACCCAGGGCCTAAAGTGGGAGGAGAATAGAAGGAACTGTCAGGCTGTTTTTACGGCTATGAAAAATTTGGGGAATGCAGTACTTGTCATAAAACAGCATCCCGGTGAGAAAAAGAGGCATACAAAATTCATCAAAAAGGAGGCCAGAAAATATCGATGCGAGAATGTTGTATTTGTTCCGGCCAACTCAGACACATACGAAGCCATCTTTTCCTGTGATTTAATGATTACCAGACATTCTACTACTGGGCTGGAAGCGGTGGCCATGGGCAAACCCGTTATTCTACTCAATTTAAGCGGAGAAGCGGACGGAGTGGATTATGTTGAGGAAGGAGTGGCAAAAGGCGTATATTCCGGAGAGGACTTAAAACCTGCAATTGAAAAACTGCTGAAAGACGATTCTGAACTTGCAGCTAACAGGGAGAGATACATTGAGCAAGAACTCTACAGGATTGACGGAAAGGCCACGGAAAGGGTGGCAGCCCTGATAGAAAAAATTCTATCAGACCATCCTAGTTAAGACCAATTAAGTTCATAAAAAACATTATTTCTTTCTTTGTAATTCCTTTCAATAGGAAGAGCAAGAACAGGTATAGAACCGTTGAGAACATGATTTCTACAAGAAGCCATATAATGCCGTTTAGTGGCCAGTATAGAATCAGGAATGCCATCGGTACGGAGGCAGTTATGGCCTTTATGGCAAACAAAGGAGCGGTGTCGAATGGTATGAACCTGAGTGAAAAATAAGATGCGCTGGCAAATGCAAAGAGAAATGATATGAAGGTGGTGATTGCTGCTGCGAGAATTCCAAGTTTTGGAATAAGGAGAAGGTTTAATCCTATATTTATAACAGCCGAAATAAGCCATATCACGGCAGTTATCTTGGTTTTCTTCTCAAGCACTATGGCCTGTGCGTAAATAGAGTATGTCCCGATAAGCAGAGCGGCTGTTGCGACAAAAGGAACCGTATTATATGAGGCATAGGCGATTGTCGGAGTCGTAATAATCAAAAGAATTTTCTTCGAGAGGAGGGAAAGGCCGAAAACAGAGGGTATGGCCAGCGTCAAAAAAAACTTGTTTGAATGGTACATGAGACTCTTTACCTTCTCGATATCCCCCTGATCATACAACTTTGCAAGTTCAACGGGCAATACAAATGTTATTGGGGAAATAAACAGCATAATTATCATGCCCAAAACATAAGCCGGAGAGTAATAGCCGACAAATGCAACGCTCAACAATATCCCTATGAGATAACGATCACTTGAGTTTACAAGCCAGTTTGAAATTTTTGTGGGGATTGTCGGGATGCTGAAAGCAAGGTATTCCCCTACCTTTAAAGAGAATGTTCTGGGCCGCCCCACATAATATACTATTATACTTCCCATAAGCAGGGTCATTGACAAACTTGAAAGCAGGAGGCCAGTTATAGCAGCGATGATTTCGTGATCAAGCAGTACAAAGGCTGCAACCAATCCTACAGTCAGGTATGCCTTCAAAAAAATTAATATCGAATAGAGGCGAATTCTTTCTCTGGTCCGGTAATAGGCCAGAAATACGCCGGAGAGGCACTCAAAAAATATAAGCACAGACATAAGCCTGGCAACCTCAATATTCCCATCAAATAGGATTGCTGATATCTGCTTAGAGCTCAAAAACAACAGGCTAGAAACGACTGAATCAACAATTACAACAAAAAATGCAATGGAATAGAAACCATCCCTGATCTCTTCCTTTTTTTTAAGAGAAGCGTGGAATCTGACCATGGCAAAAGGGAGGCCGAGAGATATAAGAGGTGCGAGAAGCCCCACTGTCGCACCAACAAGAGCCCATATGCCATAATCTTCCGGAGGCAAGTTTTTTGTTAATATTGGTACGGAGATAAAGGAACTTAACTTAACGAGCATCGAAGTAATCCCTATTAACCCTATCCTCTTTGCAAAGAGCCTGTATTCCAGCGTGACTCACCTCCTTAACGACATTCTTTTCGCTATACCAACAAATCCAACCTATTTAAAGAAATCGCAATCCTTATTTACCCTCCCCCTTTACTCCATCTATGAAAGTTGGCGTTATAGGCGTTGGTGCCATGGGCAAGAACCATGTGCGTGTTTATTCACAGATTGCGGAGCTTGCAGGCGTTTCCGACGCCTTCGAGGAGGCCGGGCGGAAAGTGGCCTCCCAGTACGGCACGGATTTCTATGCGGACTACAGGGAACTTCTGAAGAATGTGGAGGCTGTGAGCATTGCAACGCCAACGGTCACGCATTACGAGATAGCAAAGGTCGCAATGGAGGCCGGCGTTCATGTCCTCGTGGAGAAGCCTGTAACCGATTCGGTGGAAAAAGGAGAGGAACTGGTTGAAATTGCCGAAAAGAACGGCCTTATCATGGCGGTTGGCCAGATTGAGAGGCATAACCCTGTTGTCGATTTCGCAAAGATGGCAATGAGTGAGGGAAGGTTCGGAGAACTGATAACCCTCAGCGCAAGGAGGGTGTCCAGCTTTCCCGTGCGAATAAGCGATGTCGGAGTTATACTGGACCTCGGAATCCACGACATAGACGCCATACGTTA
The DNA here is from genome assembly GCA_027073945.1 of Caldifarciminota bacterium. The sequence goes on from JALTEL010000667.1 coordinate 4,842, forward strand.
TCTGGCCGGCAGGAAGATAGAATCGGTGTATGCCACCGCCGGTAGCGTGGATGAGAAAACACACGA
>JALTEL010000668.1 GCA_027073945.1 Caldifarciminota bacterium
GTGTGATTATCCGACAAAGAGTAGTTTTCTTGAGGCTGTCAGGGTTTGTGATGATTTCAATATGGATTTTTTGGAGATAGGTTTCCCTTTTTCAGACCCTGTTGCAGACGGGAGTGTTATAGAGGCTGCGGCTTTTGATGTTTTAAAGAAAGAGAATGTGAACGATTTTATAGAGAGCACAAAAGAGGTTAAAAAGCTGTTTAAAAACAAACTTTACATCATGACCTATGCTAATATTGTGTTTGGATACGGCATGGAAAAATTCGCTGAAGCGGTTGAGTTTGTAGACGGTTTGATAATAGCTGATTTGCCGTATATAGAAAGCAGAAGGTTTAAGGATGTGCTGAACAGATACTGTATAAACTTGATACATTTTGTAACGCCTGAAAGCAGCTATGCAGACATAGATAAGATAAAGAAAACATCAAGCGATTTTATATATTTTGTATCAACAAGAGGGATAACCGGAGGGGCTTTTTCTTTGGATGATGAGACAAGAAAAAAAATAATCTACACGAAACAGGATTTCAAAAACGATGTGATAGTGGGCTTTGGCATACAAAACAAAAAAGACATAGAAGAAGCGTGCAGATATGCAGACGGTGTTGTAATAGGAACAGAGGCTGTTAGAAACATAAACAGCGGAAAATTCAGGGAGTATATTGCAGAATTGATATAGGGTTTTGTTCTAATTTTTTTGTTGACATTTTAGATAAGTAAGATATATTGAATTCAAAATTTGTAGTATCTTAGTGATATAGGTACTAAATTTACTTGTTATGGAGGTTTGTTTTTATGGTTTTTAGGAAAAAGCTTTTCAGCGCTGTATTGGCAGCCGGTTTGGTTATTGGTGCTGCTTCTGTGTCAAATGCAACAAACGGTTATTATATGATAGGAACAGGCGCAAAGTCTCTTGGTGCTGCCGGGGCTGTTGTTGCCAACCCTCAGGATGCATCCACAATACTGCAGAACCCTGCAGGTATTGCATGGCTTAAGGGAACAACATTTGACATCGGAGGAGCTGCTTTTATACCAAAGAGAAAACTTAACGGTAATGACAGCGATTCAAATCTGTATGTAGTGCCCTCAGCCGGTTTCGCTATGAATCCAATGGGCTGCAACTGCGGAACTCCACATTTTGTGTATGGCGTTGGAATGTACGGTGTTTCCGGTATGGGAGTGGATTGGAGTGATAAGAATTTAATAAATTCTATTTCACCTATGAAATTAACAAAAGCTTGGTCAAGTATGGCTATGATGGAGATGTTAGTAGGCGGTGCCTATAGGGTGAATGACCAGTTTTCTGTAGGCTTTGCGCCTGTATTTGTATATCAGGCAATGGGTTTGGAGTATGGTTTTAAGGATGGATCATCGGCTTCTTTGGATAACACAAATGCATACGGTATAGGATTTGACTTGGGTGCTGTTTACAAGGTTAACGATATGGTCCAGCTTGGTCTTGTATATAAATCAAAAAGATATATGCAGAAGCTCGAATGGAACACAACAAAACCTGCCGCAGGTACTGCTGCGTCTTATATGGTAACTGCTGATAAAGTTAAGATGAGGTTGGATATGCCGCGCCAGATAGCATTCGGCGTAAATGTCAGGCCCATTGAGCCTTTAAGATTAGAGGCAGATGTAAGATGGATTAACTACCATGATGTTATGAATGAGGTAGATGTTTCAGGTATGAGCATGAAAACTTGGGATTTCCACTGGAAAAACCAGTGGGTGTTTGCACTCGGCGCCGAGTATCAGGCAATGCAGGCTTTGACCTTGAGAGCCGGTTTTAACTATGCAAAAAGCCCGATCAAGGATGAAGATCTTTACAACAACATAGTTGCACCTGCTATTGTTGAGACTCATGCAACATTGGGTGCAAGCTACAAATTAAGCAAGAACATTGAGCTCACCTTCGCCTATGTCCACGCATTCGAACATAAGCAAAAAGGTAATGTTCCGTCTAGCTGGCAAGGTTTTTTCGGTCAGTCTGTAGAAGCCAAGATGCATCAGGATACATTTGCCGCACAGGTTACATACAACTTCTAAACATATTTAAAAGGCCTTTTCAAAGCCGGATAAGTTTATAAACTTATCCGGCTTTTTTTGTGTAGAAAATCCCAGTTTTATACAAAACTTCTGAAAAAACAGTCTTTTAAATGATTTTTGCAGAATCGGCAATCGTGATTGTCTTTAACAACAGCCTTGAAGCTGCTTTATTAGAAAACTATTTTACAAATTAACTATTTTTATATAATATATCATTTCCAAGAGCATCGCTGTTTTGCTTGTTTTATTAATTTTTAAAAAAGGGGCAGTTAATGAAAGAGATAGGTTTACACGGAAGAGGCGGGCAGGGTATTGTGCTATCAGGTGAGATGCTTGCTAACATGTACTTTTATGAGGGCTACGAAGTGCAGTTTATGCCATCATACGGTGCAGAAAGAAGGGGTTCTCCCTCTAATGCGTATGTCAGAGTGGAGCGCGGCAGAAGGGTGTATAAGAGATATGCAGTTGATCTGCCTGATGCAGTTGTTGTATTCAATATGGGTCTGATACATGATATAAAGGTAAAGGATGACGGTTTGGTTTTACTTAATGTATCAGGCGATATAAAGAAACAAAAAACAGATGCAAGGATATTTGCTGTTGATGCAAACTCAATAGCACTATCACTAAACCTTGGAACACCGGCTATGCCGATTATAAATACCGCACTTCTCGGTGCGTTCTGCAGGGTATCAAACGACTACTCTTTCGATAGTCTTGAAAAGGTAATTAAAAAAATAATAGGAAAAAGAGCTGACATAAATATAGAGGCTGCAAGACTGGCTTTTGAGAGTGTGAGGGAATTATGAGTAAAAAAATGGTTATGGGCGGAAACGATGCAATTGCTTATGCTGCCAAGCAGAGCCGTGTTGATGTGGTCAGCGCTTATCCTATCACTCCTCAGACATCAATAATAGAAAAGATAGCGGATTTTATAGCAAGGGGTGAAATTGATACCCATTTTATTAAGGTTGAATCGGAACACTCGGCTATGGCAGCAGCCATAGGGGCATCAGTTGCCGGAAGCAGGGTGTTTACGGCAACGAGCTCCCAGGGGCTGCTTTTGATGCATGAGGTTTTGCACTGGGCAAGCGGTGCAAGACTTCCTATTGTTATGGCAAACGCAAACAGGGCGGTTGCACCGCCGTGGAGTATCTGGGTTGATCATACAGACTCTTTGGCTCAGAGAGATACAGGCTGGATTCAACTGTATGCTTCAAATTCTCAAGAAGCATATGATTTTATTTTTATGGCTTTTAGGGTGGCTGAAAAGGTTAAAATACCGGCGATGGTCTGTATAGACGGATTTCTTGTTACGCATACAAAAGAGCCGGTTGAGATATTTGAATATGAAATCGATGATTTTATAAAGATAAAGGAAAAAAGGGATATACTGGATATAGACAATCCCAAGGCATATGGAGCTTTGGCTTTCCCAAAGGACTATATGCCCATAAAACTCAAGCAGCACAAAAGTATTACGGAGGCTTTGAGTGTGTATGACTCTATATCAAAGGAGTTTAGTGGAATATCCGGCAGAAACTATTCCGCAGTTGATGTTTACGGAGCGGAAGATGCCGATGTGGCTATTGTCAGCATGGGGTCGCTAACCGAAACAATGCATATAGCCGCCGATAATCTGAACGCTTCTTCGATAAAGACAAAACTGGTTAAAATAAACATGTTTAGGCCGTTTCCGAAAAAGGAGTTAAAAAGAGCACTTGAAGGTGCAGAGCATATTGTAGTTTTTGACAGAAATATATCTCTCGGCAAGGGCGGTATTGTCAAAGACGAGATTGCCGGAGGATTGGGTTTAAACAATGTTACGGGATTTGTATGCGGAATTGGCGGATATGAGGTTACCGAATTGGATATAGAAAAAGCTGTGAAAGATGTTGTTGAAAACAGGGTTAAAGAAGACGGTTATATTTGGAGTGAGAAATGAAACATATAAATAGAGATGAGATACTGCAGCCAAACCACCTGGCATGCCCGGGATGCGGTGCTTCACTGTCTATGAGACTTGCACTGAAAGCTTTGGGGAGAAAAACGGTTATTGTTATACCGGCATGTTGCTGGACAGTTATTAACGGACCGTTGGGAAAAAATTATGCCGGTGTGCCTGTGTTTCATACGGCTTTTGAGACGACAGCGGCAGTTGCAAGCGGGATAAAGGAATCTTTTGCCGTGCAGGGCAAAGACGATATAACAGTTATGGGGTGGGCTGGAGACGGAGGAACATTCGATATAGGATTGCAAGCATTAAGCGGTGCTGCAGAAAGAAATAATGATATAATATACGTATGCTACGATAATGAGGCTTACATGAATACCGGCATACAGAGAAGCTCTGCAACGCCGTATGGTGCTGCTACGACGACAACGCCTCCGCCGACTTCAAAGATTAGGCCGAAAAAAGATTTGATGGAGCTTGTGGCTGCTCACAGTGTTCCCTACATTGCATCTGCAACGGTCGCATATCCGAAGGATCTGATAAAAAAGTTTGAAAAGGCAAAAAATACGAGAGGGTTTAAACTTATACACCTTTTTTCACCGTGTCCCCCCGGCCATAAATCGCTTGAATCAAAATCTATAGAGATTTCAAAACTTGCAGTGGAAACGGGGATATTCCCACTGTATGAAATCGAAAACGGTGTTCACAAACTTTCAAGGAAGCCCAAATTTACGGATGTGGAGGAGTATCTTTCGCTTCAAGGCAGGTTTAAATATTTGACCAAAGAGGAGAAGGCGCATATCAAAGAAAACATAAAAAGGCGATGGGAGAGCCTGAATAAAAAATTTGAAAATTGATTTTGCATTAAGGTATAGAGGTTTATATAC
>JALTEL010000669.1 GCA_027073945.1 Caldifarciminota bacterium
CCCTCGTTAAGGAGGGGGTAAAACTTCTGGATGTTGCGGAGAGCGTTGAAAAATTCATAATCGACAGCGGAGCGGGCCTTGCATTTCCAGCGAACCTGTCCATAAACAGCCAGGCGGCCCATTACACCCCGACACACGACGACGAGAAGGTCTTTCGCAGGGGGGATGTCGTAAAGGTCGATGTGGGAGCGCAGGTTGACGGCTACATCGGAGATACTGCGGTAACGGTGGAGGTGGGAACCGGACACCAGAAGCGGCTCATTGATGCCAGCTCAGAGGCGCTGGAGGCAGCCATTTCGATAATAAGGCCCGGCGTTTCTGTGAGGGAGGTCGGCTCTGCGGTCTCCTCGGTGATTGCCTCCTTCGGCCTCCGGCCGGTCAGAAACCTCACCGGGCACCAGCTGAAGCAGTACATACTCCATGCCGGCCTCAGCATCCCAAATGTGGATGACGGGGACAACACGATTCTGAGGGAAGGGATGGCCGTTGCGGTGGAACCGTTCGCCAGCACCGGAGCGGGAGTGGTGGACGGCAGGACATCGGGTAACATATTCCACGCGGTCAGGATAAGGCATGTGAGCGACGGGGCCATGGATTCTCTGATAAAGGCCATAGAGGAGATGCGGGGCCTTCCGTTCTCGGAGCGGTATCTCTACAAAAGCGACCCGGATCCGGAAAGGTTCTCGAAGCATCTCAGAAAACTCCACAGGATGGGGGTAATACGGCCGTACCCGATACTCTCGGACATAAAGGGGGGGCTGGTTTCCCAGAGGGAGCACTCTCTTCTGATAACGGCAGACGGGTGCGAGGTGCTGACGAGGGTGTAGAAAATTACTCTGAAATAAAAACTACCGGCCTATATTTTGTCTCCAATCGTTCTCACCGTGAAAAACATTTCATTGTAGTTTTTATAATTTATTTTCCACTCGGTATCAAAGATTTCGGTTACAGATGGGTTGGCCAGATGGGAGATTACGATGCTGTGGAATTTTGTATCTTTTTCTTTTTGAAGTGATATTTTTTCTTTAAGAGGCCTCGGAACAGAGCCCATAATAAAGTCGGAAACCATAACCACATCCGCTTTTTTGTATTTTTCGGTTTCCAGCATATTTAAGGCCTCTTCCAGAGCAGGAGTTGCGTCAGTGCCGCCTTGAAATCCCATTTCCATGAACCGGATAAGTTTCGGCATATTTGAGGCCATATCCGAAATTTCCAGGGTTTCAATGCCTGTTGAAAATGAAATGAGATAGCAGTCTCTGTAGTCTCTCATAGCAATTCTTAAGAGGGCAAGGATTATTGTCTTTGCCACGGTTTCAGGGACTCCAGACATAGAGCCACTGGTATCCACGCATGCAATTATTGGCCCTTTTTTCTCTTCTTCCTTCCGTTTTGCTTCTTCAATCATCTCCGGAATTTCTTTTTCTGCCCTGTACCTGTCCTCGTAGTAGAATGTTAAGAGTTTTTTTTCAGCAAATTTTTTTGCAAAAACAACCTCTGTTTCCGGCATGCTGAGGAGCGCTACTTCGGAGGGCAGCAAGCTATTTAAGTCGTCGCTGAAGTGTATGCCCTTTATCTCCGATTTGCCTGCAGAATCCACTCGCCACTCGTGTGTAATTTTTGTTTTTTCAATAAGTTGCATCTCGTATTCTTCTTCGGATTCATGTAATCTACCCAGCAATTCGGCGAGCTCCTTTATCTGCTCGTTTTTTTCCAGTATTTTTGCATATTGATCAATGGCATCCCAATTCACCGTAATGTTCCAGAAGCCCATGCTAAGGCTCCAGAAACGGGCGTTATCTTCAAGGGATGGCATAGGGCTTGAAGAGGGGTTTTTACCGTGCAATCCTCCAGACATAAATCCGAAAACAACCCCCATTGTTTCAAGGAAGTTCGATAGCTGCCTTTCGTGATTTCGCAGGTCACTTTTGAGCAGAAAGGCGTTGTTCTTCATCTCTTCCTCCGCCATTTTTCCCTCTTTCTCTTCCACCGCCCGCATATAGTCTTCTTCTAACTTTTTTTGAACCGCAGAAATTTCGTCCATTATCTCCTGCTGGTTCTCTGCATCGGTGCCCCCTTCAATTTTAGAGTACAGTACAGACATTTTTTCCTCATAAAAATCCCAGTATTTCATGAACTCCGGATATGTTTTTTTCAGTTTTTCTATCAGTTCCATCCAGTCCTGTTCGGAATATTTTGCGTACGAGCTCTGGAATTCGTAAAAATCTCCTTTTGCATCCATCAGTTCTTCTTTCTCTTTGATTTTCTGGTAGTTCTCTTCAAGCCAGTTGGCGAGGTCAACGGTTATTTTAGATGATAGGAGGTCATTGCCTTCCGTGAGAAGTCTGAGGTTTTCGTCCCTTGCAATGTGTATGAGGGGTTTAATGTAAGGCTCCCACTTCTTTTCCACACCAAGTTTTTCCAGAGAATCCACGGTATAATACCCGCTTTCGAAAAAGTGCGTATACAGAATCTGGAGAAGTTTCTCCCGTGTTTCCGCATTTCCAAAGACTTCGGAGTTGTTTACGAAATCAGAAAATACCTTATCCTTCTGATTCATAAATATTCCTCAATTTCTCCAGTTCAATCTTAAGTTTGGCTATTTCCTGCTGGCTTTTTTCCAGGCTGCGGAATGCTATGCTTGACAGGTCCGGACTAACGAATAGATTCGTTCTGGCATGGGCGAGGTCTCTTTTCTTATATTCCGAGATTTTCAGGATCATGTCGTCGAGTTCAGAATTAATCTTTCCTATTTTCATATCCCATTCTCTTATTTTCTGTTTGGATGGGGATTTTCCTTCAATCTTTGTTTCTTTTTCAATATCGTATTCAACCTCAGTAGAGATTGTTTCTGTGTTTCGGTTGTATCTGTCTTTGGTCTTTATCTCCAAGGTGACCTCATCCTTTTTTGTAACTTCGAACTTTACAGAACACTCCCGCACTTTCTTGCGATAATCCTCATAATAGTAGAGGCTCAAAGATTTGGTTTTTCCAACTTTTAGGCTATAAAAATCTTTTTTAAGGATGTATTGGAAATCACGGTAATCATATCTTTTGGTTTTTTTAAGTTTCAAAAATTTCCTCATGTTAATACACCTCTACCTCTAATTTATACTCTTTTGGAACCTTCTTCTCCACTTTCACCTCTCTCTTGGTGTTGTTTTCTATCTCTTTCCTGAGCTTTTCCACCTGTTTTCTTATTTTTTCAGTATCCACTCCAGCTTTATATCCATGCTTCGCTATTACCTCATGGACAATATCCCTGACTTCTTCAATTTCATCCGCTTTGTTCCACAGGGAATGGGGTATTATGAAGCAATCCATTATGTCCACCTCCTTCCTTCCGTTCAGGTAGGCCGATGTTCTCAGGAGGTTTATTATTTTTTTCCACCTCCTGTCCGAAACATATATCGGGCTTTTATCGGTGTTCTGCTGGTTCCGTATGGTTATTTTCTTGCGGATTATGTCTATTATCTCCAGAATCTCAGGAGGCACCTCAACATTTTTCAATTCTTCCCTCCACCGTCCATATTCTTCAGTCGATATTTTATACTCTTCAGGAATGATGTCTTCATATAGTTTTTCTGTGTCGGTAATCATTTTTTCAAAGTTTTCCCTTTCTTTAATCCCATCGACATAGAGCCGGATTATGAAGCGGTCCCACAGGGCTTCCAAGCCCTCTCCTTCTGCAGGAAGTTCATTGGACGCTGCAATAAGCAACTTGAGTTTTATCCTCATTTCTTCCGTTCCGTTTCTAAAAATCTTCTCGTTTATTGCAGTCAGAAGAGTATTCTGTATGGCCGGACTGGCCTTCCATATCTCATCAAGAAAAACAATCTCCGAATCAGGGAGATAGCCCTCAACTATGCGCTCGTATTTATCTTCGTTCTTGAGTTTGCTGATTGAAATCGGCCCGAATATGTCTTCTGGAGTGCTGAAACGCCCCATAAGATATTCAAAATTTTTCGCATCTTTAAACACATATTTCATTCTTCTTGCAATGAGACTTTTTGCAACCCCTGGGGGCCCCAATAAAAAAATGCTCTCTCCAGCTATCGAAACCAGTAAAGACAGTCTTATTGCATTTTCCCTTTCATACATCCCTCCATAGAGTTTGTTCAAGATATGTCCGACTTTATTTTTAACCATATTCATTCCTCCAGAGACACATACCTTAATTCTGCTTTCATCTGCTTTCCATTTTGTTTGGCGTCTCTTCGGAATGGTATACTCTTCCCGTATAAAACCCTAACCCCAATAGAGAAAATAAAAGAAAAAGGTTTGATTATTTGCCTTCTCACTTCGCCCCGGTAATCCTCACATTATCCACCAGGGCATGGGGCGCAAATACCGCATGTGTTTCTCCCCACCAGTCCACAGGAACCACCTCGTTTCCGAGTTCCCTTATGTTCCGCATGAGGTTCAGCATGTTCTCGGTGATTCTCACGCCCTTCCAGGCCTCCGTTATCTTTCCGTTTTCCACATAGAAGATTCCGTCTCTCGGTATGGTGGAGTAATCCCCGCCCCTGCGGTCCTGGTATCTGGTGTACCATGTATTGGCGATATAGAGTCCTTTATCGATGCCGGCCAGCATGTCCTTCCAGTCGCTCTTTCCGGGCTTCACTGACATCTGCCAGTATTGAGGATTTATTCCGGCCATGCTCCCCGCATCCGCCCCGTTGCCCGTGGTCTCAGTGCCCATCTTCTTTGCGGTGGAGTTGCTGTGAAGGTATGTCTTCAGAACGCCGTTCTCTATGGCCAGCGTCTTCTGTGTGGGCGCGCCCTCGTCATCGAATCCTCTGCCCCCCGCTCCGGGTGTGTGCGGGTCGTCCCAGAGCGTCAGCACCTCCGAACCGACCTGCTTGTCCAGCCTGTCCACGAAGAAACTGGAACCCA
>JALTEL010000670.1 GCA_027073945.1 Caldifarciminota bacterium
AAGGAAGAGTTGGCATAATCACATCGGGTGGAGATGCACCCGGAATGAACCCCGTTATTCGTTATTTAACACGGGGGCTCTTAGAGAATGACTACGAGGTTATTGGATTTAAAAACGGTTATTCTGGTGTATACAAAAAAGAATTCACCAGGCTTGAGTACGATGATGTTGCGGGCATATTGAAATTCGGTGGCACAATACTCGGTACCTCAAGATTCCCCGAGTTTAAAACAGATGCCAGCACACGTGAAAAAGCCGCGCAAAATTTAAAGAATCTTGAAATAGAAGTGCTGGTAGTAGTGGGGGGAGAAGGCTCTGCAAAAGGTGCACTGGCGCTCGCCGAGCTCGGTATTAACATTGTACTTTTACCCGCATCAATTGATAATGATATTTACGGCACAGATGAATGTCTCGGTATGGATACTGCCATGTCCACGATAGTGGAATCTGTTGATAAGATAAAAGACACTGCGTCCTCTCATGACAGGGCATTTATCATAGAGGTTATGGGACATAAATTCGGTTATCTTGCGCTTTCTGCTGCCATAGCAACTGGCGCCGAGGGTGTTTTTATTCCGGAAATAAAAACGGATGTGAACGAATTGAGCAGAAGATTGAGAAAGCGATATATGGAAGGAAGAAAGAACTCCATTATCATTGTTGCAGAGGGAAGAGCTTCAGGGTATGAAATAAAAGATTTGCTGGCGGAGCATGACATAGGCTACGAGATGCGTGTCTCTGTTCTTGGTTATACTCAGAGAGGAGGCTCTCCTACATTCAGAGATAGATTTCTTGCCTATCTACTTGCAATAGGCAGTATTAAAGCCATTATAGAAAAACAATATGGTGTAATGGTTGGTATAAGCAATGGTAAAACCGTTTTTGTGCCCATTTCTGATGTTGTTTCTAACAAAAAGAAACTGCCTTTTGAACTCTTGAGTGGGGTTGAAACGCTAAAATGGGAAGATTGACTTTCATTAAAAGGAGTGTTTATTATGAGTGGTAGTAAAAATAAAAATACAGGAATATCTGCTTTGAATAAAAGTTTGAGAATAGCAGTTCTAACAGGTGGGGGAGATGCTCAGGGATTGAACGCGGCCATTGAGGGCATAGTTTACAGGGCTGAATATGGAGGGCATAGAGTATTTGGACTCATTGACGGATGGAGCGGATTATTAAAGGAGCATTTCAGAGAACTCAGAAAGGAAGAAGTGAGGAACTCGTATTTTCTTGGCGGTACTATTATAGGAACTTCAAGAACAAATCCCGTGAAAGATGAAAAAACAACTGAGCTTGCAATAAAAAATTTTCATGAACTGGGTTTTGATGCCGTAATCGCTATCGGTGGAGAAGACACACTCGGAGCTGCATCCGCACTTTACAAAAGGGGCATACCTGCAGTCGGAATACCCAAAACCATTGACCATGATGTCATGGAGACCGAATACACCATAGGATTTCAGACAGCCGTATCAATAGTGGCTGATGCCGTGGAAAAATTGATGACCACTGCAAAATCCCATAGAAGAATAATAACAGTTGAAATTATGGGAAGGCACTCAGGATGGATTGCCCTGTATGGAGGACTTGCAGGTGGTGCAAATTACATCTTAATACCAGAAATAAAACCTGACCTTGATGATGTTGTCAGGGTAATAAAAGAAAAATATGGGAGAGGAGAGCCTTACGCGGTTATTGCCGTTGCAGAAGGTGTTAATATTGACCATGAATCCGAGCAACAGCATAAAGTTGTGGATGAATACGGACATGTAAAAGTAGGTGGCGTTGCAGAAAGACTTGCCAAAATACTCGCTGTAAAAACAGGGTATGAAACGCGTCATGTTGTGCTCGGTTATCTGCAGCGTGGAGGAGGTCCGATTGCCGTTGACAGAACCACTCCGATGTTCTTAGGCGCAAAATCTGTTGAACTTGTTGAACGTGGAGCTTTTGGCAAGATGGCCGCTATGAAAGGTAGTAAAGTGGTTGTTTCCGATTTATCCAAGGTTCAGGGTAAAGTAAAGTTAGTTTCAAAAGACCTTTACGAATTTGCAAGACTTTTCTTTGACTGATAAACTTCTGTCTTCACTGAACAAGGAGCAACAGCAGGCAGTACTTGATACTGAGGGACCGCTACTTGTTATAGCAGGCGCTGGTTCTGGTAAGACAAGGGTTTTAACCCACAGAATTGCATACCTTATAATGGAAAAGCACATCGAACCCTCGAGAATTCTTGCTGTTACCTTTACCAACAAAGCTGCTAATGAAATGCGGACGAGGATAGAACATCTTACAGGTATGAATACAAAGAGATTATGGATGGGGACATTTCATTCCTTAAGCGTAAGGATACTGCGAAGCAATATAGATAAACTGCCGTATGAAGCAAACTTTTGTATATTTGACAAGGATGACCAATTACGAGTTGTAAAATCCATTGTCAAAAATTCCCGTAAAAAACCCAGACAAATAATGCATTTGATAGGCAGAATTAAAAACGGAGAAAGCCCTGAAGGTTCTGAGGTAGAATGGATCTATAAAAAATATCAGGAAAAGCTCCTTTCCATGAATGCCATGGATTTTGATGATATACTTATAAATACTGTGAAACTGTTCGATGAATTTCCTGATATCAGGAAATTTTATGCGGACAAATTCCTTTACATACATGTAGATGAGTACCAGGATACCAACAGAATACAGTACAAACTGCTCAAACAGCTTTCTTCGGTTCATAAGAACATATTCGTTGTTGGAGACGAAGACCAATCAATATATGGATTCAGAGGAGCTGATATAAGAAATATACTGGACTTTGAAAAGGATTATAAAAATGCCAGAGTTATAAAACTTGAGCAAAATTACAGGTCAACTGCCAATATTCTGAAAGCTGCAAGCAGCGTACTTGAAAAAAATAAACTCAGGAAAGGGAAAAGTCTATGGACTTCAAAAGGTCCCGGCGAGCCAATAACCCTGTATGAAGCCTATAATGAACGGGATGAGGCCAATTTCGTGGCAGATGTCATTGAAGAGCAGGGGACGCCCTTTAGCAGGTATCTCGTGCTGTACAGAACCAACGCTCAATCAAGGTCATTCGAAGAAGTCCTAAATAGAAGAGGCATTCCTTATGTGCTTATAGGAGGCACAAAGTTCTATGAGAGAAAGGAAATAAAGGATATTGTGGCATATCTTAAATTAGTATTAAATCCCAAAGATGACATTGCTTTCATAAGAGCGGTTTCGGTGCCGCATCGTGGAATAGGCATTAAAACAGTCCAGCGTCTGGGCAGGTACAGTTTAAAACAAAACAAATCCCTGTTTGATGCAATACCTGATTTTGTGAAAGAAAATGCAAGGGAAAAAAGATTGAATCATCTGTTAGATTTCCACAATATGATTGAGGAGCTGTTATCAATGCGGGACAGCAATACTGACCCCTATACTATTCTTGACACACTTCTTTCAAAAATTGATTATGAGGATTATCTGAATAGAGTTTATGATAGCTTTGAAGCCGAGGGCAGAATAGAAAATCTCAAGGCTTTTCAGGGCACTGTATCGGAATTTGTTATGTCCACCGATACTCCTACCTTATCAAGCCTTATGGAAGTGGTAACACTTCGCTCTGAGCAAGATGATATGGAACTGGGAAACAGCGATAGAGTTACAATAATGACCGCGCATAACGCTAAAGGACTCGAGTATGATTTTCTGTTTATTACAGGGCTTGAGGAAGGTATATTTCCACACAGGTCAAGCCTTATGTCCGAATATGAAATGGAGGAGGAGAGAAGGTTATTCCATGTAGCCATGACACGGGCCAGAAAAAAGATTTATATAACATTCTGTCATGACAGGTTTATTCGTCTCGGAGAATATCTAAAACCATCCAGATTCTTGCGGGAAATCCCCGAAGATATAATAGAGCCCGCAGGACTTCTAATTGCCAACATGAAAGACCGAGACAGTATTATAAAACCGGAATACTCCGAAGTTACATTTTCAAAAGGAGACAACGTATATCATAAAATGTTCGGTAGAGGAAGAGTTCTCACAGTAAACGGTGACAAATTGCGTATTTTATTCCCTGACGGTATAAAGGTGCTGTCCACAAAGTTTGCAAAGCTAACCAGAGCGGAATGAAGATACTTTTGGTACTGAAAAGCGGAGATTACACAATTAAAATCATTCATGGGGATATTACAGAGGAAGATACAGAAGCCATAACCAATGCTGCCAATTCTCACCTTATGCATGGTGGAGGTGTTGCCGGTGCAATTGTCAGGAAAGGTGGATATGAAATACAGGAAGAAAGCAGTAGAATAGTGGGAAGTCAGGGCTCCATTCCCGTAGGAAAGGCTGTTATAACAGGAGCCGGGAAATTAAAGGCGAAATACGTAATACACACAGTAGGACCTGTATGGGGTGAAGGGAATGAAGACAAGAAGCTTACAAGCGCTATACAAAGCGTTCTTGAGCTTGGAGAGGAAAAAGGCATAAAATCCGTTGCCATTCCTGCTGTGAGTTCAGGCATATTCGGATTCCCAAAGGAGCGGGCTGCAAAGATAATACTTGATACAGTAATAAGCTTCTTTGAGACCCAAAATCCAGCTTATCTGAAAGATGTACACCTTACTAACATAGACAAATACACATCAGAACTCTTTGCAAAAGAGGCTGAGCATATTGCAGGCTGGGCAAAAAGCCATATAGAGAGACAATGAAGAAAATAGATAAAACATGGCCATTGATAGAAAGCATAAAAAACAATCTTTTAGAGTTAAAGAATAAGTTTTTGTATACAGTAGTGCAAGATGAAATGCACAGCATTAACTACACAAATACGGAGGAGCCCATATGATTCTTAAATTTGAGAACAAAGAGCCTGAAATAGGGAGGGATGTATTTGTTGCCGATACAGCACGAGTTATTGGAGAGGTTGTGCTTGGAGATAATGCAAGTGTGTGGTACGGAGCAATTTTAAGAGGAGATATTGGGAAAATAGTTATAGGAGCAAGAAGTAATGTGCAGGACAATTCAGTCCTTCATATAACACCACCAGATTACCCCGTTATTATAGGGGAAGATGTTACAATTGGACATGGCGTTATCTTACACGGATGCAAAATAGGCTCTCGCTCTCTCATAGGCATGGGTGCAGTGGTGCTTGACGGTGTTGAGATAGGGGAGGAATCAATAATAGGAGCCGGGGCAGTTGTGCCACCAGGCAAGCATATCCCTGCCCGCTCTCTTGTTATAGGTGTACCGGGTAAAGTTGTGAAACAGATTTCGGACCAGGACCTAAGGGGCATTATTGAAAATGCCAGAGAATACATGAACTTAAGCCGCAGATATATAAAACAAAACGAATACAAATGAAAGCACTTATATTAGCAGGAGGAGAGGGGACAAGGCTGAGGCCTTTAACGTACACTATTCCGAAACAACTTGTACCGGTGGCAAACAAGCCTATTCTATTCTACGTTTTAAAGAATATTCTCCGGTCAGGCATAAGTGATATAGGCATTGTTATCTCAAACAAAACAGGGGAAGAAATAAGAAAAAGCATACTTTCGCTTCGTAAGACATCTCTGGCCAGCAAGGATTTTAACCTTACATTCATAGAACAGGAAAAACCTCTTGGACTCGCTCATGCCGTGAAAATATCCAGAGACTTTTTGAAAGATGATGCATTTGTTATGTATCTGGGAGATAATCTGATAGGTGAAGACATAAGCAATTTTATCAAAGAATTTGACTCAGACACCTCGGGTTTGATTTTACTGAAAGAGGTTGATAACCCCAGGAATTTCGGTGTAGCCGTACTTGAGGAAAATGGAAATATAAAATATCTTGTGGAAAAGCCTCAAAATCCCCCATCAAACCTTGCACTCGTTGGCGTGTATATATTTTCACCGGATATACATGAAGCCATTGACAATATAAAATTTTCAAATCGCGGCGAGCTTGAAATAACAGACGCCATATCATATCTTATCAAGCAGGGTCACCGTATCAAACCCAAAATAATCAATACATGGTGGCTTGATACAGGGAAAAAGGATGATATCTTATTTGCAAACAGAATTGTTCTTGACCACTATGCAGTCAGGAATATCAAAGGTAGTGTGGAGGAGAGCAAAGTTGAGGGTCGCGTATCCATTGGTAAGAGGGCTCGCATTAAAAACAGCACTTTGAGAGGGCCTATTGTTATTGGAGATAATACTGTCATTGAAAACAGTTTTATAGGACCATTTACAAGTGTGGGAGAAGATTGCAATATAAAAAATGCAAAAATAGAGCACTCTCTTCTGATGAACAGTGTTGTTATTGATGGCAAACTCGTTATAGAAGATTCGCTTGTGGGCAGGAATACCAGCGTTAAAATGAGTTCACAATTTGGCAACAGGCTTAAGCTATTGATAGGCGATGATGCCAGTATTGAGATATGAGTTTTTCATTTAAGCAACTTGAGATAAAAGATGTAATAATGATAGAATTAAGCGCATACACAGATGACAGAGGCATCTTCACAGAAATGTATAAAGAAAGCATTTTCCAAAAAGCAGGGATAAATGACAGATTCGTGCAGGATAATATATCGCTTTCAAAAAAGGGTGTTTTACGCGGTCTTCATTTTCAGCATCCCCCATATACACAGGCCAAGCTTATAAAATGCATCAGCGGCGAAATATTTGACGTTGCAGTGGATTTACGTAAGGGCTCTCCCTCATTTTCCAGATGGGTCGGCATTAATCTTTCTTCCGAAAACAATCGAATGCTTTACATACCCGAAGGATTTGCACATGGCTTTTTGGTCTTAAGCAGTGAAGCAATTGTAATGTACAAAACTTCAAATGAATATGCACCTTCTTTTGAAGGGGGTCTTAGATGGAATGATGGCAAAATCAATATAAACTGGCCATTGAATAGTCCAAAGATTTCTGAAAAAGACCAAAAATTGCCTTTTTTGTCCGATGCAAAAATACAGTTTATTTACAAAGGGGAAAATACACATGTTTGAGAATTTACTCGTTACAGGAGGAGCAGGTTTTATAGGAAGTGAGTTCGTACGGGCAGGGGTATCTCTTGGTTATAAAATCGCCGTTATTGATAAAATAACTTACGCAGGTGATGTTTACAGACTGCAGAATGTACTGAATAAGATAACCTTTCACCGCGTAGATATTTGTGATATAAAAGCAATAGAAAAGATACTTAAAAAAGAGAAGGTGGATGCTGTTGTCCACTTTGCAGCAGAAACTCATGTTGACAGAAGCATACTGGATTCAGCACCGTTTATGACCACAAATATAATGGGCACTCGCGTACTTTTAGAGGCTGTAAAAAAGTTCGGTGTAAAAAGGTTTATCAATATTTCCACAGATGAGGTTTACGGTGAAGCAAAGCGCGGAAAGTTCAGGGAGGATTCCCCGCTTAATCCGAGTTCACCGTATTCTGTTAGCAAATCCGCATCCGATATGTTAGGCAGGGCTTATTACAGAACTTACGGGATTCCCGTTATAACTGTACGGCCTTCCAATGCTTACGGTCCTTATCAATTTCCTGAAAAATTGATACCTCTTGCCATATATAATATTTTAAAAAACAAAGAAATTCCAGTTTACGGCAAAGGCCTTAATGTCAGAGAATGGACTTATGTATCCGACCTCGTCAGCGGCATATTCTCGGTTCTCGAAAATGGCAGGGTCTCTGAGATTTACAACATTGGAAGCGGTGAAGAAAAAAGGAATATAGATGTGGTAAAATCCATACTGTTGAATATGAACAAAGGTGAAGAATTTATTAAATTTGTTGAAGACAGACCCGGTCATGACTTCAGGTATGCTCTTAATTCAGAGAAAATTAGAAATGAATTGAAATGGTCTCCGATTGTGTCCTTTAACCAGGGTATTATAAAAACAATAGAATTTTACACGCGACATCTCAACTGGCTGGAAGCACTACTTTACCGAAAATCAGGATAACGTTACAATAATTGTCCCTGCAACCACACTTACAATTCCCAGAATGCGAACAAGACTCAATTTCTCCTTTAAATGCTTCATGGAAAAAAATGCGCTGAAAAACGGAGAAGTTGAGGAAAGAGGTATCACAATATAAAGAGGCCCGATGGCTATTGCACTAAAAAACAAGTATATACTGATAAAATCTCCATTGATTCCTGCAAGGGCAACATTTAAAATATTCACCTTTTTTAACTCTCTATTTATATTTTTCCCAAATACAATGAAATTATAAGTCCATATAAAAATAGTTGCAAAAAAGGCCCGCATTGTAGATAGCACAAGAGGAGATACATCCATGAGTGCAATTTTAAAAAGGAACACATTTATACCCCATAAAAAAGCCGTAATAAGGGCAAAGTATATCTTTTTTGTTGAACCTCTGTTTACAGTATTGCTTTTTAATACAGCGTAAATACCTATCAGTATCAAGAAAAATCCTAAAAAAGCCTTACCATTTGGGTAAACTTTATAGAACAGGGCATCCAGTAAAATTGAAATCAGGGCATACGATTGAACGGTAGGGTGAGTAATGCTCACATCAATATAATGCATGGCTTTCATATAAAAATACCATGCCAAAGAAGGTCCTGTTAATCCTGTTAGAACTGCTATTGATAATGCCCTTGAAGTTATGGTATTCCACCAATGCCACTTAACTAATGACATGAAAATGATGAGTGCAATTGAAGCTGTTGCAAACTTCATGCCATTAATTATGGTCGGTTTTGCCACCTCCGCACTTCTTTTAAGTAATACAGGCGTCACTCCTGAGGTTACTGCCGATAATATTGCATAAAGTATGGCCATCGTTGTATATTATACTGTTTCACACACGAACGAACAAAAAGAGCTTACTCATAATCAATTCTGTTCTATAAACCGCATCATTTTTTTGAGCGTACAAAATGCTTTATAATAGATATCATGCAGTACGAAACTCTTGTATATACAGATGAGCTCACGGGATTAAAGAATAGAAGATTTCTCAACAAACTTAAAGAGCACGTAATACCAAGAATTAAGAAGAGCCCAGGATATTTTACCGTAGTAATGACGGATATCGACCACTTTAAAGATGTGAATGATACATACGGTCATTTAAAAGGGGATCAGGTTATAACAGGATTTGGGCAATATCTACAGAGCAGCCTGAGAAGAGAAGATTTTATAATAAGATACGGGGGCGATGAGTTTATTGTGATACAACCGGGATTGAATAGAAAAAATGCATATATAATATGGGAGAGAGTAATTAATCGGCTATCTAAAATGAGAATAGCAGATATAAAAATCGGCATAAGCGCAGGCATAGCCAGTTTTCCTGAAGACGGAGAAAACCTGATAGAACTAATTAAGGAAGCAGACACAGAACTATATGCAGCTAAGAGAGCAGGACGTAACAGAATAGGCAAAAAGGTTGAAAAGAGGTTGAGGTTGGGAGAATGCGGATTTATTAATAGAAAAGAAGAAACCTATAAACTTTTATCATATGTAAATAGCAACGCTGCTATTGTAGTACGGGGAAATGCCGGAATCGGAAAAACCAGACTTATTAAAGAAGCCCTGAGCAGAACACGGGAAAGGGAAATCATGTGGAGCGACTGTCTTCCGTTTAATATGAGCATTCCATATTATCCTCTGCGTGAATTGATAAAGTATAAAATTAAGCGAGCAGGAACACACTTCCTGGAGAAAATTCCCGAAGCATTTAGATTGGAATTGGAAAAGATTGTGCCTGATGCAGGCATGGGAACAGACATAAATAAATCAGACAATATGCTTGATAGATATAGGCTCTATGAGGGCATAAAAAGAGTGCTTGCAGAAGGGAAAAATTCAAAAATACTGGTGATTGATAATACCCAATGGATAGATTCAAACAGTCTTCAGGTTCTGGAATATATTATGAGAACATCCGGCAATATAGTGTATATATTCGCTTACAGAAAAGAGGAGATAGAGAAACAAGTTGAGAACTTTTTGGGGCAGGTAAGTCGTTATATAAGAGTAAAAGAACTGACACTCGCGCCACTTAAGCCAACTCACGTAAAAGAAATGGTGGAAACTTCAATAGGAGGAAAAAACTCTCACTTATCGGAATTTATTGCCAAGAAAAGCGGTGGAACTCCTTTTTATGTAGAAGAATTGATCAGAGAATTATATGAACAGGGGTTTTTGAGAGTGGAAAATGGCGACTGGAGATTCGAAGAACCAGCAAAGTATATAACGCCGCGGGGTATTGAGGATGTGATAGAACGGAAGTTTAAGCAATTACCCAGAGAAGAACAAAATCTCATGAAATTTGCAAGTGTTGCAGGTGAAGTGAACATCACATTACTTGAGAACCTAATGCAGTACAATGAAGGGCACATAATAGGACTTATTGAAAGTTGTATAAAAAGCGGGTTATTAAAAGGACAGGAAAACAATATAAAATTTGCGGATGAAATAACAAGAGAGGTCATACAGAACAGACATGTCGGCAACATCCGGGCCAGGTCAATACACAAGAAAGTAGGGGAGTGGCTTGAATTTACTTATAAAGATAACTTAACTCAAATTGCAGAAAGATTATTTTACCATTTCAATGAATCCGGTGTATGGTATAATTGTGCCAAATATGCCACTATGGCGGGTGATAACGCAAAAGAGATATATGCTAATAATGCTGCAATTGATTACTATACAGACGCTATAAAATGTCTTAATATGTGTGATAATCCAGATGTTAAAAAAGATATTTTACGCTGTTTAATGAACAGGGCTTCTGTACTGAAACTTACCGGGAAATATGATAAGGCTTTGCAAGATATTGAAGCAGCGCTGGAAATTGCCAGAGAAACAGGGGATAAGATACAGGAGGCCAAATGTTTCAGCTCACTTTCCGATGTACACGTTGCTTCATGTGACTTTAGAAAAGAACTAAAAGAGGCAAAAACCGCTTATGGAATATACAGAAAAACAGGCAACATCCAGGGAATGGTGTCCGCCTTGAATCTTATAGGTGTTGCATACTACAACATGGGAGAATTTAAAAATGCTATAAAATACTTCGAACAGTCCCTGGAACTTAATAAAAAGATTAACAGCTTAATTGACAAATCCGGAAGCTTTAACAATCTTGCTACAATTTACAGTGAATACCAGGACTTTGATAAAGCTCTTGCATATTTTAAAAAAGCTTTACGTATACGAAGGAAAATGCATCATAAAGAAGGAGTGGGTGGAACGTTGAATAATATAGGAATACTATTCGGGAATTTAGGCAAACAGAAAAAAGCGTTAAAGTATTATAGAGATTCCTTGAAAGTAGTCAGGGAGATAGGAAATATAGAAGGAGAAGTAACCACACTCCTTAATATAGGAGTTGCTTATGAAGAATTGAACAAGTATAAGAAGGCTTTTGAATATTATAACACGGCATTAAAACTTGCGAGAGATATAAACCTTAAGCATATTGAGTATATTATAATAATCGATATTGGAATATTGTATAAGATCCTCGGTAATTACGACAAATCTCTGGAGTATTGCAGAAATTCCCTGAAAACTGCCACAAAAATCCAGGATAAAAAGGGCCAGATAACCACGCAATATTGCATTGCCGATGTATTTCTTGAACTTGGGGAATACCAGCAAGCGCTTAAGCATTTTTCATACACTTATGAAACTTCAAAAAAGATGGGCGAAAGGGATGTCATAATTATCAGCCTTTTGGCAATAGGAAGGGCATATACGGAAATGGGAAATTATGAAAATGCACATTTATATTATGACAAAGCTGAGCATGCCGCCACCAATTTCCACATATATGATATTCCAATCCTTATTGGCAGGGCAAATCTGAATCTCGCAGAAGGGAACCTGCAAAAAGCCGGTTTTCTTGTAAAAAAGATTCAAAAAATGCTTGAGGAAGACCATCCTCCCTCCTTGATTGCAAACTCTTATTTTACAATCGCAAAGTACAATTTGAAAAAAGGCAAATATAAAAACGCTGAAGAGAACTTCAATATGGCAAGGAAAATTTATAGAAAATTAGGTCTCAAGAAAAACCTTGGCGAGGTGTACTACTATCTTGCGCTCATGTTCAAGCAAACAGGTAATAAAACTGAGAATGTGAAAAATTTTGAGAAGGCTATAGCGATATTCAAAGAGCTTAAAACTACAAAATGGTTGGATAAAGTACAAACAAACGCTGTATATTAAGCCCTTAAATCACCTTTTATTCTTTATACCGTAGAACAACACTGCTGCAAGACTGTTCACTTTACGATTTATGTCTGCAGGGGAATCTGTTTCAAGCAGGGTGGATTCAAGACCCTTTATGGCTGTATATATACCAAGAGAAAGTGTATGCACATCTTCTATTGCAAAAATTCCTTCCTGAATTCCTTTCTTTAGTATATCCTCTATAATTTGTACTTCCTCTTTGAATATATTTTCTTTTTCTCTCTCAACAAAATCAAAACTGCTGAAATATTCATTACTTATTATCATGGAGATATTGGGATAGTTCCTGAAAATCTTGATTCTTGTTGTGGCAAGTAATTTTAATTTATCTTCCACACCCTGCACTGCATTTATCCTTTTTTTAAGAGATTTTATAAAATCATTTCTCTCCCTGCGTACTATCCTGCTGAAAATATCTTCTTTGCCTGTGAAATAATAATATAAGGTGGCCTTTCCCATTCCGCTTTCTCTTGCAATATCATTAAGAGTTGTTTTAAAAAAACCGTATTTTTTGAACAATTTTAAGGCAACTTCAATTATTGCCTGTTCTTTTTTTTGCCTCTTGTCACCTGACCCCAACCTGCGCGATTTCATACAATGGTAATTCCTTTACCCTGATTTTTGGCTCTGTACAGATTGCTATCAGCCTTTTTTATAAGTTGTGAAAGGGTTTCGACATTGTCCGAAAAGCTCGCCACACCGGCAGAAAAAAACAGAGTATTGTTAGAGGCAACAAAAAATGATTTTCTAATCCTATCAATTATCTGCACCGATACTTCAGCCTTTGTATGAGGAAAGACAACAAATATTTCATCTCCGCCATATCTTATGGGTATATCCATTTTCCTGATATCATCCAATATGATTTTCCCCAATAGTTTAAGTATATCATCGCCTTTTTGATGCCCGTAAGTATCATTGTAACCCTTAAACCCGTCAATGTCCAGCATACATACCGTGAGCCTTCCCCCCTCTCTTTTTTCTCCTTCAATAAGCTTTGGAACAATTGCTTCCATATACCTTCTGTTATACAACCCGGTAAGAGGGTCTATAAGCGAAAACCTTTCCTTTTCTTCATAATTAAGCGATCTCTGGAGTGCAAGAGATATAATGTCAGCTACAGATTTAAGGATTTCAATGTCCTTTTCGGAAAAAGCATTGAACTCATCGCTGGTAACGTCAAAAACACCAACGGTTTGCCTTCCAATTTTCAGGGGTATTGCAATTTCACTTTTTATATCCTTTCCTCCAAAAATGTATTTTTCGTCTCTTATAACATCCTGAGCATAGTAAACCTCACCTGACAGATAAACGTAAGGTGTAATACCCTTTTGGTATATACTGATTCCTTCGACAGGCAGGAAATTTCCCTTATACCCACACTGCGCCTTTATAAACAATTTATCTCCCTTTTTTAAAAGTATGGCAAGATGGTGAAGAACAAGTTGAGTTTTCAGCATTAGAAGAATTTCTTCTATGGCTTTATTGTCAAATTTCTCTTTATTGGCAACAAGTCTGGAAATATTATTGAGCAGGTTTATTTTGCTTATAGTTTCTTTGTAGTAATTGGTAACTATGATTCTGTAAATAGGATGAACAGCTGTTTTAATAAACCTCTCAAAAAATTTTATTTCCACGTTTGTAAAGTCTATTTTCGATTTACTATTCAAATATAAAAGCGCTATGATTTTACCATTGGCGATAAGAGGGATTCCGATAATAGTCCTTCTTTTCTTGTTCAATACCTCTGGATTGGGATTCACGAGTTGAAAAGAATCTTTGATGTATATTAACTTTCTTTCTTCAATTATCACCCCGGAAATTCCCTCATGCAATCTTGCACTGCTTTTATACTCCTCTAACTTCTTGGAATTTTTGTCCATTCTAAAAGCCTTTTCTATCTTCTTTTGTTCTTCATCAATGATAATCAGACTTGCCTCGTCCATTTTGGAAAAATAAAGCATCCCCTTAAGTAATAATCCTACAATATCTTCAATGGCCTCTGACTGCACTATTGTATTCACAAACTCGGCGGTATAAATAACATTATTATATATAAAATGCCATATTTGCTCTATGTACTCATCAATCCCGATATTATCATCTTTCTTAAGAGTCACAATAAGGGTGGCATTTCTGAAGTTACGGTCAACAACGGGGAATTTCATAATATACTGGTTTTTTTCCTCTTTTATAGTAAATCTCTCTGTTTTTCTCCGTTGAACTTCGTATCCTTTTACAACGGGGATCTCATTGAGATTTTGTAGTAATTCTGTAAATTCTATATTGGCTTTCATGTAAAATATGCCGAGGGCGGGACTTGAACCCGCACAGGATCGCTCCCACATGGCCCTCAACCATGCGCGTCTGCCTATTCCGCCACCTCGGCCTCTTATAGATTAAAAGTTTAAAGCAAAAAAAGTGGAAAATCAAACATTGATAAGGTATATACCATAAAAGGCAAAAATGCACTGATGCCAGAACTCATTACCTCAGGAGAAAAACTATGAGAAACAGAAAATATCAACTTACAAGGGACAATATTCACGTGTAGTTCCTTCCTCCATATAAATGGAAAAATACACCCTTTACTTATAAATTTTTAGTGAGCCAGGCCGGAGAATTGGTTATACAGAGAATTTGCCTTATAATTAAACAACTAACAGGGAGGAAAAATGACAATTAACACTGAACTAAAAGGAAGAGATTATATAAGAACAC
>JALTEL010000671.1 GCA_027073945.1 Caldifarciminota bacterium
GGTTGAATATGATGGTGACACTCTTGGAAATCAGCGTCTGGACTTACTTGTAGATGAGCAAATTATTGTCGAACTCAAAGCATGTAATAAAATTATTCCTCTTTTTAGGGACCAGGTACTCTCCTACTTGAAGACTATCAACAAAAGACTCGGATTAATTTTGAACTTTGGTCGCAGCAAATTGGAAATAAAAAGGGTGGTGAATCATTTCTAATTTTGCGTCCTTTTGCGTCCTTTGCGAATATTTCGCGTTTTAGCGTCATAAACCTATGAGTGAATCTGTAATAAAAGTCAAGAATATTGGAAAAAAATACCGCATTGGTGCGATTCAGGGCTACAAAACCTTCCGCGAAGCCATAGTAGATGCTACTACTGCCCCCTTCCGCCACCTCCGTAGAATCTTAACCTCAACCTCAACTATGAGCCATCAGCCATCAGCTAATAACTACATTTGGGCTCTCAAGGATGTCTCTTTTGAAGTTAAAAAAGGAGAAGTTGTTGGTATTATTGGCAGGAATGGTGCAGGCAAAACAACCCTGCTCAAGATACTAAGTAGGATTACGGAACCTACAAAAGGAAGGGTTGAATTAAGAGGAAGGGTGGGCTCACTTCTTGAAGTAGGGACAGGATTTCATCCTGAATTAACAGGAAGAGAAAACATATACTTAAATGGGGCTATATTGGGTATGAAAAGAGCGGAGATAAAGAAAAAATTTGATAAGATTGTGGCATTTGCAGAGATTGAGAAATTCATTGATACACCAGTAAAGAGGTATTCCAGTGGTATGTATGTGCGCCTCGCCTTTGCCGTAGCCGCCCACTTAGAACCAGAAATTCTGCTTGTGGATGAGGTTTTAGCAGTGGGCGATGCATCATTTCAGAAAAAATGCCTGGGAAAAATGGGCGATGTGGCAAAAGAAGGACGGACAGTCCTGTTTGTGAGCCATAATATGGGGGCAATTAACAGATTATGTAAAAGAACTATATGGCTAAATGAAGGAAGGATTGTAATCGATGGAGTTACTGAAGAGGTAGTTTCAAAATATCTGACCAGTACTGCAAGCATGGAAGGACAATATGTATGGGAAGAAGGTATATCTAATGTTGGAGTTGATGAGATAAAGATATTTTCGGTTAAAGTTTTTAATAATGATAGTAGAGTTTCTTCTACCATAGATGTCCGCAAACCTTTCATTATAGAGATTCATTATCGGATTTATAAACCTCTCCAATACTGCCGTGTTGGATTTTTATTAACTACTGCGGATGGGATTCCTGTTTTTGAGGCTTATGATTCGGATAATGAGCAATATGCTGGTCCACGGGAAATAGGCGATTATCTTATTAAATGTGAGATACCTCCTTATTTATTAAATGCAGGTAGGTATATAGTTACTCTCAACGCAGGGATTCCCAATGTTAAAAATCTTGCTTATCTTGAAGGAATATTAAGCCTTAATATTGAAGATACAGATGCGGTAGGCTCACATATGCATAGCAAACGTCAGGGAATTATTCGGCCAAAATTGGAATGGGAGTGTAAGAGGGTGTAATATGTTTAATCTCCGTACTTTAATTAAACCTATAGTAAATCCATTCAAGCGAATAATAGATAAAGAAACAAACAGGAGAATTCGTTCCATTAATCCGCATTGGGCTCCGATTATAGAGTTCAGTGATGAAGATGTCTTTATTGTTGGTTACCCTAAATCGGGAAACACATGGTTTCAGAATCTCATTGGAGGTATAATTTACGGGGTAAATCCCGAACACGCGCCAGATACACTCATTCAAGAACTCGTTCCTGATGTACATTATAAAAAGTATTATAAACGTTTCTGGACTCCAATGTTTTTCAAGTCACATCATCTTCCGAGACCAGAATATAAACGTGTTGCTTACCTGCTTCGAGATGGGCGTGATGTTATGGTCTCTTACTATCATCACAACAAAGCACTTATGGGGAACAAAGTTGATTTCTTAAAAATGGTAAAAAATGGTACTGGGCTTTTCCCTTGCAAATGGCATGAACATGTTGAGGCGTGGTTATCTAACCCTTATGATGCTAAAATGATTCTCATTAAATATGAAGACCTTAAAAAGAATCCTGTTGAAGAATTGAAGAGATTTTGTGCATTTGTAGGTATAGAAAGGGAAGATTCATTCTTGAACCAAGTAGTAGAAAATAGTTCATTTGCAAAAATGCGTCAGAAAGAAATACATTATGGTTGGGATAACCCTAGATGGCCCAAAAATAAATTCTTCGTGCGTCGTGGTCAGGTTGGTAGTCACAAAGATGAAATGCCCTCAGATGTTTTAGAAGCATTCTTATCACAAGCAGGTGAAATTCTTAGACGCTGCGGATATTTGAATGAATGACTGATTATGCCTTTTGGAGGTTGATTGTAAAATGTTAAAGAGAACTACAGGGAACAGAAAATTGCCAAGGCTTCATCATCTTTTACACCCAGTCCACTCTGCAAAGTCCCTGTATCACGAAATGAGCCTATTTGTCTATCGCCGTCTTGCAAAACATCAGTTTCGCAATATTCGTCGAGGCCAGCGTGACAGATGTTGGTGTGGTGGAGAGTTGCTGCCATTCAAATGGCACTCAGGTTACGGCGTATGTGCAAAATGCGGATGTTATATAAACAAACATCCGCCTGTTCCTGATAAATACAAGAAAATTTATTCCAGTGATTGCTACTGGGGCATTGTATCAAAAATGAGAGGTTGGCCCACCCTTTCGCGCCGTGTTACTCTTTATAAGACAGATGGACGCCTTAATCATTGCTGTGGGGTTAGGCAACATGGAGGCAGTCATGGCAGCATTACGACCCTGACATGAAATTATGGCCAAGAATTCGAGATTCGGGTTGGCTTGAGGACTTGTTATCAGACGCCTCTTCAGTGAGATTTTGGACTAGGATCTTTCAGTCTGTTTATGAGGGACATATTGACACATGGGATTATCAGTGGACATATGCCTGCTGGATTCAGAGTGGCCTGAGTATTTTTCCCAGCGTTAACCTGGTTTCTAACATTGGCTTCAATGCAGAAGACACCCACACAAAAGGCAGAGGTCGACTTGCTAATATGCCTGTAGAAGCGATAAGTTTTCCTTTACGGCATCCACCGTTTATGATTCGGGATGCACGAGCTGACGACTTTACACAGAAAAACATTTTTGAAGGCAATAAAAGAGAAATTAATTTACTGACGAAGATATACAGGCGTTTGTTGGCAATTAGGAGGAAAGTCAAATCATGGTTGTGAGTTCTCTTACCTGTCACAACCATGTAACTCTGCTGAAAAATATTCAGGTAAAGCAACTAATTTGTGATTGGATAAGAAGATTTTATAAAGAGATTACTGAATTGTTCAAAATGTTCAACGAAGGTTTGTACCCCGTTCTGTTGCATTATACATTATTGCTTACGCAATCGATTTTCTTCCTATGAGCCATTTATGGATAATTCCTGCGTTAATGTATTTCAATGTGTGTTTTTTGGGGCCAATACTGTCCCAGAAAACGTTTCAGCAACTGAGGCAACGATAATCGGGGCAATGTATCTCAATAACTAGATAAGTTTTTCAAAATGAATCTCTCACAATAGCTATGATGAGCAAAATGAAATATTTGAATCTCGGCTGCGGGAATCGTTACCATCCCGATTGGACCAATATAGACATTGTGTCCCGTGGACCAGGTGTTATAGCCCACGATCTCAGTCAAGGTATTCCACTGCCCGATGCCAGTTGTGATGTGGTTTATCATTCCCATCTACTAGAACATTTTCCCAAAGATAAAGCTCTACCCTTTTTGCGTGAATGTTATCGGGTATTAAAACCAGGGGGAATTATACGCATCGCTGTGCCAGATCTAGAAAGGATTGTGAGATTATATCTGAAAGCGTTAGAAGAGTCAACACGAGGCAACGAATTGTGGACACATCATTATAATTGGATTAAACTTGAGCTATACGATCAATCTGTGCGCGAGCGACCTGGTGGCGAAATGGCAATTTACTTGAGACAGGAAGCGATAGCAAACGAGAAGTTTGTGCTGGAACGAATTGGTTTAGAGGGAAAGAGTATTATCGAAAGTAAAAAGCGACATAAAATAACTTCAGCGCAAAAGATACCTCACTCTACCCTTATTCAAATTCTGCATCTTCTTCATCATTTTTTGCGTCATCCTACTTCCCTCCGAGAGTTGTTAATAAAGCGTATCTTGGGTGCCGAGTATGAGTTGCTTCAGTTGGGGCGTTTCCGTAGAGGAGGAGAAGTTCATTTCTGGATGTATGACCGATATTCATTAGCACAAATTTTGAAAGAAGCAGGCTTTCAGAATCCGCAATCTTTCGGTGCCACCAAGAGTCAGATTCCGGGTTGGACCAATTATAGTCTTGACACTGAGCCTGATGGTACGGTTTACAAACCAGATTCAATGTATATGGAGGCAATAAAGCTTTTAAATCCTGACGCATCATCAACACGGAAAAGCCAAAAAAATTAATAACTTGTTAATAGATAAAATATGAAAAATTCATACAAAGAATTGAGTCACTACCTTGAATGTATGCATTGCAAGAGACTTAGTCTATGCATATCGTGATGCTTTCAGATATAGAAACTTCTGGTGGCGCTGCAATTGCGGCCAGCCGCTTGGCAGAAGCTCTGGTGCAGGCAGGTGTCCGAGTCACTCGCATAGTCGGTTATCCAGATGGACAGCAGTATCTATGGGCTACACAGGCATTGAGGGTGCGATTGCGGGAAAGAGTGGTATTAAGAGCGCTCGCAACCGTTTCTATGCGTCTCGCAGTTTACGCGCGAGCACGATTGGTCAGTCAACGACTTCACCATCTTCTCGTGAAACTGTCTCCA
>JALTEL010000672.1 GCA_027073945.1 Caldifarciminota bacterium
GATTAATAGATTTTGTCCCAATTGCAGAATTTGGAAGAGAAGTTAAATGAAGCCAATTGTACTTTTTATTAAAATTTTATCCACTTTTTTAATTTCATTGATATCATTTTATTTATACATTAAGATTGCCCACAAAAGAGGAATTCTTGACCATCCGAATGGCAGAAAAATACATCCTTTTCCGGTTGTTACAAGTGGAGGTGTCATAATCTTCATAAGTTTGTGGCTCGGTATTTTTCTGTTTTTTCACAATACAGTTTTTGCAAGCAGAGTGGTAATTCATACCCTTATATTGAGTTCTTTTGCCCTTATCGTGGGTTTCGTTGATGACATAGTGGATATAAGAGCGAGGTTTAAGCTAACTATGCAGACTTTGCTTGCTATTGGGGTAATTTTGCTTGGATATGCCCCCCCTGCATTGAATTTCGTTCTGTTCAGGGTGAAAAATCCGATAATTATCTATGCATTTACAATATTTTTTATTGTGAGCACGATAAATGCCATAAATTTCATTGATGGCGCTGACGGTCTTGCATCGGGCACAGTGCTGATAATTTTGCTTTCTTTTATCGTGCTCTTCAGGACTATCGGCTCTTCTATGGAGACTCATATTGTATTTGAATTTACGGCTGTTATAATCGGTTTTCTTATTTTCAACATGCACCCTGCAAAATTATTTATGGGGGACAGCGGAAGTACTTTCCTGGGATTTATGCTGTCTATGTTCTTTCTTATTTTATCCAGAAAAACCGGAAGTTTCCCTGTTTTTCCAGCACTTATATTTTTGTTCTACCCCTTTGCAGATGTATCTGCCGCCATAATAAGAAGGAGAATGGCTCGTCAGAGTATATTTATAGCGGATAAGAAACACTTACACCATATTCTGTTAAGCAAGTCCCTGAATTACAACAGTGCTATCATAATGCTGTGGACTTTAAATGCTCTGCTTCAATTGGCCGGCATCATAAGCATGCATCACGAATTATTTTCACTTGTGTTTTTCACAGGGATGTTTATTTTTACAATACTAAGCCTTACAATGGTAAAATTGTTTCACGTTCAACATTCATAAGCCCGCTCATATGCCTGCTCAATGGCGTATAAATCGTTTTTTATATCAAGAATTGTGAATCTCCCTTTCCTTGTGTAAGGGGCGATTTTAATGGCTTCCATGAAAGTTTTTTTGTCAATGCCAATATCACATGGAGTCAGTGGAAAACCAATGGTTTCATAGAATTTTTTAATTTCTTCATTTTGGGGTGTCCCACGCAACTCGTTGGCAAAAAGTGTGGCCACGCCGACCTGAATGCCATGTGGAGCCCTGTTTTTTGTTATTTTGTCAAGAGCATGGCTTATCAAATGTTCAGCCCCGCTTGCAGGTCTGGAGTTTCCAGTTATTATCATTGCAATCCCGCTTGAAACAAGGGCAAGAGATAAGTACTTCAGGAGTTCTCTGTCAACAGCTTTTTCCCCTGATTTTAAGAGAAGTTCGGCGCCCATTTCTGAAAGCATATAAGCCGTCCAGTTGAACTCTGTTTTTTTATTCCTTTCCGCAAGTTCCCAATCTTTGAGAGCGGATATGTTGGATATGGCGTCACCTATACCTGCTTTCAGCAGAATAGGCGGAGAATGCAGTACAATATCAGCATCAATTACAAGCCCAACAGGCGGAGAAGCGACTATGCTTTTGGTTTCATGCCCGTGTTCTATAACTGCAACTGGTGAGAATATGCCGTCGTTTGATAGGGTTGTCGGCACTGATATAAACGGTATCTGGAGTGAATGAGATGCAAGTTTCACGGCATCCAGTACCTTGCCTCCACCTATGCCGACAATTAATTCAATGTTGTAGTTTTTACCGGAATTTTCGATTTCTTTCACACTTGCAATATCTCCACCCTGAATGTACAACGTTTTGTGTGGATGCAGGTTCAGGTTAAGGTGCTCACCGTATTTTTTTGCCCCCATATTGTCAGACACGAGTAAGATGCGTTCCTGTCCAATATTCTCTTTTATTAATTCGGATATTTTGTTTATGGCACCAGGCTCCATGACAAAGAAGGATGGCATGTACACTTTGAAAAAATGCCGTATAATATTCTGTGGAATTGTAAGCTTTGTATCAGTCAAATTGTCTGTTCTGCGAGTGCACAGGTTAATATATCCACTTTTGCAGGTTCGTTTTTGTAGATTTGCCTGGAGAGCTCATAGGTGGTGGCTCCTGTTGTGAAAACATCATCGATTATAAGCACTGTTTTGCCCTTGAGTCTTTTGCCCCCGACTATTCTGAAAGCACCTTTTACATTTAGAAGTCGTTCTTTTTTATTTAGATTGGTTTGAGTCTTTGTATTCTTTATCCTCACGGCTCCTGTGAACAGTGGTATCCCTGCAAGCTTTGAAAGTTCCACGGCGATTTCCGCGCTTTGATTATAACCTCTCTTTAACTTTTTTAGATAGTGCAGAGGTACGGGAATTAAATAATCATACTGTGTCTCCAGAGCCTGTGACATGTGCTTTGCAAAAAAGGATGCGAGGTATATACCGTTTTTATACTTAAGCTCTTCAATTAAATCTTTTATCTCTTTTTTGTACAGGAAAACAGAGCGAATCATCACAGGTGGGTGTTGAAGATAGAATTTCTTTTCATTTCTATACTTTTTAACAAGCTCTTCTTCACAATCATGGCATATTGCCGTCTTTGCAGGCCTGTCGCACACAGAGCAGGTTATCGGAAATAGAATGTCAAATAGACCTGCTTTTGGTCCCGGCATTTTTCTTGAACATTATTATCATTAAAATAAGAGATGTGAACGCTATAGCCAGTGCAATCCATTGGTTTACCGTAAACGGACCGTATATTTGTTTTGTCTCATAATAGCGGAAAAAATCATCGGTAAACCTTATAAGCGGGCCAAATATGAAATACAGCAGGAGTAAAAAACCGTCATAAGGCTCTTTCTTTTTCAGTAAAATGAGGAACAGGAACAGAATTAAATTGCCGAAGGACTCGTACAATTCCGTGGGATGGATGCGAGTTGCGCCGAAAACTGCAAATGCCTCTGAGCCAGGCTTGAATGCAACGCACCATGGCAAATGGCATGCCGTACCGAAGCAGCATCCGTTGAAAAAACATCCCCATCTTCCTATGAACATACCCAGTGCAAGCCCCGGTGCTGTCCAGTCGCCCAATTTCCAGAAGGGTAGACGGTGTTTATGTATATAGTAAATAGCAGTGGGAAAAGCCAGTATAAGCCCTCCCATAAACATCATTCCCCCGTGCCAGACGGCAAAGATTTCGCCTATATTGCCTCTGTATAATTCCCAGTGATATATAACAAAGAGAATTCTTGCTCCGATTATTGCTGCGATTATAATCCAGAATCCGAGGTCATAAATATATTCCCTGCTTACATTGTTCTTTTCAGCCTGCTTTGCTGCATACCAGATGCCGGCAAGAAATCCGAGGAGTACAAGCACTCCCCATGTTCTTATTTCAAATCCCCCTATTTTAAAAAGAACGGGATGCATGATTTATTCCCCCTTTATAATTCTTACTCAAGAACCCTTGTCTCCAAGGGAGGCAAGCTCTTTTTTGATTTTGTTGATAGGTCCTTTATAGCCATATTCACTGTAGATCTCCAGGGCTTTATTGTAATATTCCTTTGCCTTTTCAATATTTCGCTGTGCGCTGTATATACCTGCAATTTCTCTGTACATGCTCGCCTTATTTATCGGTGGCAATTCTTCAATTTTCTTACATTCCAGTATTTTTTTGAGGTATATTTTGCTGCTTCGCGTTTTCCCGCATAATGCCGCAAGCCTTGCAACATCCGTTAGCCAGTATATTTTATCAATCTCTTCATGTTTATGCTCTTTTTGCCATTTATAAGCATTTAATCTCAGTTCATATGCCTTTGCAAAGGCCTTTTCCTTTTCCAATTTGCTGGCAATTGTGCTCTGATAAGAGATTTTTTCGTCCTCTGCCATATATTTTAGCAGTGATTCAGCTTCTTTTATATATGGCATGGCTTTTTCGATTTGATCAAGTTCTATATATGTATCGGCAAAATTCAATAAAGAGCCAAATATGGCATATTCATTCTTTATCATTCTGCTCATTTCAAGGTCTTTTTCTCTTGCTTTTAAAAGATTTTCGTAATCTCCTATGTTATTATAATAGGATGCAATATTCAGGTACGATAATCTTATACCGTTCTTTGCCCCGAGCAGGGTATTTAATTTCAGGGCTTCTTCAATGTAATTCTTTCCTTTGCTTAACTCCCCCATGGATAACAGTAAACTGCCTATATTAAGCAGGGCTGTGGCAAGACCGTCCTTATAATTGATCTCACTGTAAGTATCCATAGCTTGTTTGTAATACTGCATTGATTTTTCATATTCAAGTTTGTTATTGAACAATATGGCCATATTGTTCAATACTGCAGCTACTCCTTTTTTATCTCCGATGGATTTTCTCAGCTCAAGTGCTTTGTTGTATGACTCCAGAGCTTTATCGTATTCTGTTTTATCCATATATGCTGTGCCCAGGACATTGTAAGCTGTTGCAAGGTCAGCTTTCTGGTCTTCACCCAGATATTTAATGGCAGAAAAGAGTTTTCTTTCAGCTTCTTTGGATTTTCCAAATCTTTTTAATTCCCAGGCAATATCAACATCAATGGCGTATTTTTCCCCCATTGTCCCGGCGCTCAGCTTGGCCTTTTCATAGTATCCGATGGCCTTTTCAATATCACCTGTTAAATCGTAAACATCTCCTATCTTTCTGTATAATTCACTCTCACGACCTTTCCTTATCTCCAACGCCTTCCTGTAGCTCTCTACCG
>JALTEL010000673.1 GCA_027073945.1 Caldifarciminota bacterium
CAGATATTGTAGGTAGACCTTCAAAAAAACATGATAATGAATTTGGGAAAAATGTTGAAGGCTTTATAAACTGGCAAATTCATTGTTTTAGGGAATTTTCTGACAATGGTTTAACCATGGATGAAATTGAAGATAGGACAAAAAGCGTTATAAGGCTTGATTGGTCTTCAGTCCGTAAGGCTTGGATAGGAAATAAAAAAGATGAAGCAATTATGGCGCTAATTGTAAAACTATCCCAGGACAGCGAACTCCTGAGGTTATTTGAGACAATTGCACAAAATCCAAGACACGTCTTATTAAGAAAAAGGGAAAATACAAATTTAGGTCGAATTCAGGAACTTGATTCTGCATGTATTATAGATTTTGCTAAGCGGCCGGGCCGTACTATTTTCGAAAAAGCAGGTTCAAGGCAGGAACTTTTATCGGTTCAACGAATTGAATCTATAGACACTATTGAGAACCGAGTTTTTATTTGGGTATTAGAGCGTATGGTCGAAAGATCCTGGAGTTATAAGACCGTCAATAACCATCATTCAGAAAGCAGCAGGGTTAAACTTGTGGCCAAATGCAATAGACGTTGCACAAATTGGCAACGGTTAGAGAGACTAAAAGAGCTTTCAGCTGAGCACCTGGATCACCCAGTTCAGCCCAACTATACATTACAAATGGATGCCAGATATTCAAAAGTATATAAAACATATAAAGAGCTTTTCAGAGAACAACATGTAATTGATGATTCTTGGGAGTGGCAACGCAATTTATGGTCTGAATCAGCTAGACAACTCATGTCTTGCGCAATGACAGAATCCTATACCGAAGAGTATATCAGTACTCCATATTATCGTATGGAAGGTGAAAATGGTATATGGACTGAAACACCAATTTCACCAGGCCCGTTTAAAACAGAATGTGGTATGTGTTATGTGATTGATTCAAAAGATGTTAATGCAGATCTGACTGGATGGATAGATCATCCACCATTTGATTTTGCCCTGTATATTGGTAGCACCGGTTGTGATCAGGTTCTGTTTTGGCCTGAAAGCAAAACCCTAATTGCAGTATGGTTTGTATATTCAACAGGATCGGTATCTTTGACTTCTTCAATGTTAAGTGGAGCAGGCATTGCTCTTGGAAACTTAACTTCTGATCTTCAGCGATACACGTTAACACCCTATCGGTGCTACGGTCTTCTGTTAAGTACTGAGAATCAAGGTAATATAAAAACCCCTGGTATTGAAATGGATCTATGGCCCTGGCCCTTGACTGGAAAAACTGAGGCAGTAGCGTTAAAAATACCTTTCAATATTGAACGGGCATCATCTGTTGACTTTGAAAGTCTAATTGGAGATTTTAAAGTTGGAATTCAAATCGCGGTAGAGATGGCATTTTAGAAGAATATGGTTAATTTTATTGGAATAGACTTAACACAGAGCAAACCACATTTAGCTATTGCTACGGGTCCAGGTAAAGTCGAAAGCAACGTTCCCGCAAATAGTCCTCCTGCGGGATTGTTACCGGCATTGAAAGGGGAATCCATAATAGTTGGTTCTGCTTCCCATAGACATAGAAGAGGTATTGGAGATAATTGGCCACCGGAGTGTCAGGTTCCGGTCGGAGGTGCTTTTCAAAATGGGGTTGGGCGTATACCTATAGTTTGTGCCTGGTCGAGATTAGCTAAGTTTCCAGGGCTTCTTGGAGATACTGATTTTTTTTGGGAACCACCTGGACAAAAGAAGCTGCATTCTACAGCGGAAAAGATTATTGCTGATTCAGTTCAGACGTGGGAAAAGAAATATAATGCGGAAAAAACTGTAGTTGTGGTCCCAGATAACCTTGGCGAAGCTGCTCAACAGGCCCTGGTAGATGGTTGTGGCGCTTTTCTTATTCCAAGACCAATAGCCATTGCAATGTCGTGGTGTAGAAAAAACACAGTAAACCACGCTAACCACCGACCCGAAAGGGGAGGAACTCTTGGTCATCTTCTTGTGGTTACGTTACCGTTTGATAGGTGGGAAATTGTTCCTATAGAAATAAGAGTGTTATTTTATAATGAAAAAATTTGGCTTTTACCAATTCGCAATCGTATTGCTGGAGGAGGAGAATTGCCGAGAATTGGAGTAAATCTTCATTTGGCAATGGCGAGTAGAAAAGGCTCACTGGAACGTATATGGAAAACAGTTTTCGGAGGAGAATTCAATCGTTATCTTGTTGATGGTAAATGGACGAATACAGATAGTTATAATTTGGTAAGAGAGTGTATCGAAAATGGGTTTTCTCCACTGATAAAAAGTATATTTTGTAAATTGGATGGATGGGAAAATATGTTTCTGGGGACTCAAAGGTTACCACCCTCAGATTTTAAAAAATTGTTATTAAAAAGTTATGACAATCAAAGAGAAAGCCTCCCGCAAAGTGCTCAAGAGCGGTGTCTTGGGGTTGTAATAGATGGCTCCTGTTCAAATATTCTAATTGCTGAGAACTGTTTATTAGGGGAATTTGTTGCAAGCACCTTTGGAGATCTAAAAACGAACATTTTTAATGGAGCAGAGGCTGCAAAAGGAGCTGCCATAACAGCGTATGCCTTGGAGAATGATTTACCATCATATCGGGAAGCAATCGTACCTGTTGATATCCACTATCATGGAAAAAATGAACAGGGAGATTATATGAATGCTTATAAGTCTCTTGTTGAAGGAAAGACAGTAGAAGCTGGTAAAGAATACAGATCAAGAGAATCCGTTCGCGGCCTGAATATAAAGCAAGGTGAAAATAAACTGACACTTACTCTTCGTCGCTCCGGAAAAAAAGATGATTACCTTTTTCGAAGAGTGACAGCTGTAATTCCAAAAGTCACCAAAATTGATGAGGAGGTTAAAATTGTCGCTCGCCTCAGTCCCGGACAAGGTTTTGCCAAAGTTTTTATTGATTCTGTCAATCATGGTGTCTTCAGTACTAGGTTAGATTGGCGAACTATGGAAGATTGTGATGAGCCACCACCACCTCCATTGGCTTATCTTCCTAAAGTTTCACGCGTGGAACATAATGAGTACATGTGGGAGTCTTCCAAAATATATGTTTACAAAGCGATCGAAAGTCTAAAAACTGATGACGATAACTTGTTATTGACAACAATGAAGAATCTGAGAGAGATAGGAAAATTTAACCAGTGGCCTTTGGCAGATGCCTATGATGTATATCGAGGAGATGCCCCACAAGGAGATAGTTTTCGTCATTACGGTATATGTCCTTCAAATGGAGATTTAGAGAGCGTTTCATCCCCTTCTTTGATGAAAGAATTTGCTGATGAATGTGCAAAGAAGTTTATGCATGAGAAGACAACTTCAGCTCAAAGAAAGCAAATTCAACAAACAGCATCCTGGATGTATTTAGCCTGTCCAGCCGATATTATTAATTATGTTCGCAAAAATTTAACGAAAAATCAGGTTCAAATGACTCAGGTTGATCTACATACAATTGGATTATGTTGGTGCAACTCTGAAGATATCTCATTGTTTTTTGAAGTATTGGAAAAAAGACTTTCGCAAGGCATCACTGGAGTAAACAACTGGTTGCGTGCTTGCCGAAATATTGTACGTTTCCGTGATTCTGCTTTACACCCAAACATAATCTCCGAGACTCGTTTAAGAATTATTTTAAACAGAATAATAGAGATCCTTAAAGGACAAATACAAAATAATAACTTCCACACTATTTTTAACAATTGTATATTGACTTGCCTCTATCTATTGAAACGAAGACGTTATAATGAAGAGTTCCTTAATGCCAAAAGTCATGGCGCTTATTCTTTTGAAACTATTCTCGAAACACTTTTAGATGAAAATTCCCTGAATAATAGACAATCCGAAATTATTAGCGTTACTTTGAAATTCCTCAGGAAAGAAGCAAGTATGAATGACATAAATGAATCGGTATTAAAAGGTTAGCACGCAGATGGAACACTATTGAGCTATATTCCTTCTCCACAAGACGAGCATCATCAATGACAAATACCCAGAATACACTGCTATTTTCTGATCATCCAATTTCCATGATCTGTTTTGCAGGTTAATCTGTAGAGGTACAGTCCTTCCATTTATAATCATAATGGACCCCAAAAATTGAACCAGTTGCTAAGCTACAAAACAAATGACCGTTAAATTGCAAAGCCCTGTAGACAAAGGGGCACTGTTTCGTTGTTCAGTAGCGGGAGGAGGATTAAGGGTTACCTGGAAACTACCTGCAAAGGGGAAATTGGGTAAAAAAAGTTATAAGGCTTTTCAGAAAGCCTTATAGGCATCCTGTGCATGGCAAGTTACTTGTATCCCACTATTCCACCATAGCATTTATTTTTATTCAAAAAGATGGGCTATGGTTGGCACGGCAGTAATTATTATCAATAAAGCAAGCATGACTTAAATCCTAAGTATGCAGCGACA
Organism: Caldifarciminota bacterium; assembly: GCA_027073945.1. Next base: position 4,437 of record JALTEL010000673.1, read on the forward strand.
CCATTGCAGTAATTTTGATTTTGCGTTATTGTTAACCGATTTTTAAATTTAGTATGATATAGCCGCCATGATGCGGATCTGAACTGCGTTACAGCGCCTCTCAACTAACATAGAAAGAGTATTTGTTACTTTGTCAGAAGTGAGCTCTTTCTTATAAACTGCCATGAGGCAGATCTGAAGACTCTCAGACTGCCTCTAATAATCAAAGATTCTGACAAATATTGGGCCGTAGGCGCGAAGCCAACTCTTATTTTCAAAGGAATTTAACGAGAGTTTCTTATAAAAACAGCCATGCGGCCGGGCTGAAAAAAACTTATTTATAAAGGTTACTATGAAATTTACAGCAGATTTACATTTACATTCGCATTTTTCAAGGGCAACGGCAAAGAACCTTGACCT
>JALTEL010000674.1 GCA_027073945.1 Caldifarciminota bacterium
AAAATCTCTCCGCCTATTTTTCTTTTTCTTGCTTCCCTATCCGTTATAAGGCCCTGGGATGTTGATATAATTGAAATTCCAAGACCATTTCTAGTCCAAGGGATATGGTCTTTATCCACATAGACACGAATGGATGGTTTGGAAACCCTTTGCAAATCCTCAATGACACACACACCTGATTTATCATATTTTAGTATTACCTCACAGGTCCCACCTTTCTGCTCCGAAGTAACTTTGTATTCGGATATAAAACCCTCTTTTTTCAAAATATCAAGAATTGATAATTTTATTTTAGACAGAGGTCTTATTTCAACAGAATGTTGGTTTGCTCTAATACCATTCCTTATTCTTGTCAACATATCAGCTATTGGATCATGTATCATACGAACCTCCTACCAGCTTGCCTTTTTAATACCAGGCAATTCGCCTTTTAGAGCCAGTTCTCTGAAGCACACTCTGCATATACCAAATTTCCGCATATATCCGTGAGTCCTACCACATATACTGCATCTGCTTTTTTTTCTTACTGCAAATTTTGGCTCTTTTGTCTTAAATCTTGTATTTTTTGCTTTTCTTGACATCATTCCCTCCTTTCAAAAGGAAAACCAAAAGCCTCTAAAAGATTTTTTGCTTCTTCATCCGTTTTAGCCGTTGTAACAATATTTATATCCATTCCAAAGATTTTCTTAACCTTGTCTATATCTATCTCCGGAAATATTGTATGGTCTGCTATGCCTATATTATAATTACCCCTCCCGTCAAAAGACTTCAGAGAAAATCCACGAAAATCTCTTATTCTGGGAGCTGCAAAATTTACAAGCCTATCCAGAAAATCGTACGCCCGTTTACCCCTGAGCGTGACTCTGAGTCCGATAGGCATACCCTTTCTCAAATGGAAAGAAGCAATAGCTTTCCTGGCCTTTCTAACCTGTGGCATCAAACCTGTAACGGCAGAAAGATCCTCTCTTATCACATTTATAATCTTTGGATCTTGCACGGCATCTCCTACACCCACATTAACAACCACTTTCTCTACCTTTGGTACCCTGTTTATATTAGTGTACCCAAACTTCTTCATCATAGAAGGTCTTATCTTATTTCTGTATTCATCCAATAACCTTGACATTTATTCAATCACCTCATTGCATTTTTTACAATACCTTACCTTCTTGTTTTCAACAAATTTAAACCCCACTTTCGTCTCTTCTCCACAGTTCGGGCATACAAGCCTCACATTACTCTGAGATATAGGAGATTCCATCTCTACTATACCAGATGGTACATTTTCGCTTCTCGCTTTCATATGTCTTTTAACAACCATTACTTCTTCAACAATAATTCTGTTTGTATCCTTGAAAACTTTCTTGACTTTACCTATCTTGTTCTTATCCCTTCCACGGATAACCTTGACAGTATCACCTCTCTTAATTTTTTGAGCCATTATACCACCTCCGACGCCAGAGAGACTATACGCATAAACTTTTTGGCCCTCAATTCTCTAGCAACCGGGCCAAACACTCTGGTCCCTCTCGGTTCACCATTATTGTCAATAATAACAACAGCATTGTCATCAAACTTAATGTAAGTTCCGTCAGGTCTTCGCATTTCCTTTTTTGTTCTTACAATAACAGCCTTTGCAATCTCTCCCTTTTTTATTGAGGAATTGGGTATAGCATCTTTAACCGTCACTACAACAACATCACCAACACGTGCATATTTTCTTCTTGTTCCACCTAAAACTTTTATCACAAATGCTTCTTTTGCTCCTGTGTTATCAGCAACTTTTAATTTTGAAATATCCTGAATCATTGTTATTCACCTCCATGTGCCTTTCTCAGTATCTCAACAATTCTCCATCTCTTTGTTCTGGAAAGTGGTCTTGTTTCCATTATCTTAACTACATCTCCCACGTGTGCAATATTGTTCTCATCGTGTGCGTAATATTTTTTTCTTCTCTTTATATACTTTTTATAAAGCGTGTGTTTCATAAGTGTTGAAACAAGCACACTTCTTGTTTTATCCATACTATCACTTATGACCTTACCAACAAGCACTTTTCTCGATTTCCTATCCATTTTTCTGCCTCCGTCTCTCGTTCAACACGGTGAGAACTCTGGCAATGTCTCTCCTTATTTCTTTGAATCTATGAGGTTGAGACATTTTTGCCATTGCTTTCTCAAGCCTTTTGGAAAATAACTCTTCCTTCAAATCTTTTAACTTCGATATAAGTTCACTCTCACTTAATTCTTTGAGTTCTGAAGCTCTCATACTCCTCCCTCCTTAATTGATACTATTCTTGTTTTTATTGGGAGTTTAGAAGCGGCTCTTCTCAAAGCTTCCCTTGCCTGAGTTTCTGTCACACCACCTATCTCAAATATAATTCTTCCCTGTTTGACAGGAGCAACCCACCTTTCTACATTTCCTTTACCTTTTCCCATTCTCGTCTCTGCAGGCTTTTTAGTAACAGGCTTGTCTGGAAAAACTCTAATCCACAATTTCCCGCCTCTTTTTAAATATCTCATTATAGCAATTCTAGAAGCTTCTATTTGATTTCCTGTTAACCAATAGGGCGCAAGAGCTTTCAAACCAAATTCTCCAAAGGCAAGATAATGGCCAGAATAAGCTTTACCCTTTAGCCTACCTCTATGCTGCTTTCTGTATTTTGTTCTTGAAGGCATTAACATTGTTCACTCCTCCTCTTCAACGGATTTTCCAAGCACATCACCCTTGTATATCCATACTTTTACACCAATTGTACCGTATTTTGTAAAAGCCGTCGCTTCCCCGTAGTCAATATCAGCTCTGAGAGTCTGAAGAGGGACTCTTCCTCTCATATACCATTCCTTTCTGGCAATCTCAGCTCCTAACAGTCTGCCCTTGGCATGGATCTTAATACCTTTGGCTCCCATTTTGATAGCGGTTTCAACAGCGCGCTTCATAGCTCTCTTGTGAGAAACTCTCTGTTCCAACCTTCTGGCCAGGTTCTGTGCCACAAGTGCCGCATCTGTCTCAGGAACTTTAACTTCTATAACATTGATATTAATATCTCTGTAAGGAAGCATTGATAAAAGGCCCTTTTTCAGCGCTTCTACTTCCTGACCCTTTCTGCCTATCACTATCCCAGGTTTGCCGGTATAAATATTAACGCTCAATCTATCAGATGCCCTATCGATAACAACTTTTGATATCCCGGCTTCTTCCAGTCTCTTACTTATGTATCTTTTAATGTTCAAATCTTCTGATAAGAACTTTCTATAATCACTATTAGCCTTTGCATACCAATGCGCATTCCAATCTTTGTTTATACCAATTCTGAAACCTATTGGATTAACCTTTTGTCCCATTACTCTCCTCCTTCAACCACTTCTATTGTTATGTGAGATGTGCGTTTTCTTATAAGCGTAGCCATCCCTCTCCAGAAAGGTCTAACTCTTTTCATAGTCAAACCTTTATCTGATTTTGCAACTTTAACTATTATTTTCTCCTCGGGAATCTCCGTACCAGTTTTCTCTCTAAGTGATGCTACTGCGGATTTCAAAACCTTTCTTGTAAGTTTAGCTCCTTTTTTGTGCAAGAGCGCAAGAATCATATCGGCTTCCTTCGCATTTTTACCCTGTATATCTCTCAAAATCGGTTTCATCTTTTTTGTGGAAATCCTTGCAAACTTTAAGATCGATCTTCCTGTAGTCATCATCCTAACCTCGCTGTTTGAGCTTTTTTGACATTTTTATGACCTCTATAAGTTCTTGTAGGAGCGAACTCACCCAATTTGTGGCCTACCATATCCTGGACAATGTACACAGGTATGAATTTTTTTCCATTATGCACCGCGATAGTATATCCAATAAATTCAGGAACTATTGTCGTCCGTCTTGAGTATGTTTTCACAACACTTTTTTTACCTTTTTCCTCCATAGTTTTTATAACCTTATAAAGCTTCTCATCAACATACGGTCCTTTTTTTCTTGATCTGCTCATTTTCTCCTCCGGGACTTAATGATAAATTTATTAGAATGTTTTTTCTTATTCCGCGTCTTTGTTCCATCAAGTGTACCCCACGGAGAAGAAGGTGGTCTTCCAGATTTAGACCTGCCTTCACCACCGCCCAGAGGATGATCCACAGGATTCATGATTATACCTCTAACATGAGGCTTTCTGCCTTTCCATCTCAGTCTTCCAGCCTTTCCTAACACGACATTTATATGTTCCTTGTTGGAAACTTCACCCACTGTTGCCATGCATCTTCTGTCAATCAGCCTAACTTCCCCGGAAGGCAGTTGCACATGAGCGTATTTTCCTTCTTTTGAAAGTATAACAGCGCTTGTACCTGCGGATCTGGAGAGTACAGCGCCTCTTCCAGGAGAAAGTTCTATACTGTGAATGGGCACTCCTTCCGGTATCTCGCCAACAGGCAATGTGTTACCTATTTTAACCTCTACTCCCTTGCCTGATATAATTGAGTCTCCGACCTTTAAACCATCTGGAGCTATAATATAACGCTTTTCACCATCTGCATACGCAACAAGAGCAATTCTTGCCGACCTATTGGGATCATATTCTATGGTTTTAACTTTAGCAGGTACATTGTATTTCTCTCTTTTAAAATCAATTATTCTATAAAATCTTTTATGTCCACCACCTCTAAATCTTGCTGTAATACGACCAAGATTATTTCTTCCGCCAGTCTTTTTCAATGGCTTAATAAGGGATTTCAATGGTGTGCCCTGCGTTATCTCAGAAAAGTCAGAGGAAGTCATAAATCGCCTTGACGGGGTATATGGTTTATATTTCTTTGTACCCATTTTCTACACTCCTTCAAAC
>JALTEL010000675.1 GCA_027073945.1 Caldifarciminota bacterium
GAAAAATATATCTGTAACCCGTTAATTACATTGGATTTTTTAGCAAGTTACTCCATTTTCGCGCAACATTTAAGTATAAGCTCTTCAAGAATTTGGGGTTCAAAAAGATAATTTATACCACAAGTGTCCGGTTAAAAGATGAATAGTTTCAGTTGGTTATATGCCATGGGACGTTGGTTATTATTATGTAAAGTTGCAAGTATTTGAGATAATGGAGAATTTTTTAAAAGGGCGACACTCAGAATCTGTAAAATAGTGTAAAAATTCATAGCACCCAAATTGAAGCGTTTTTTAATGATGATCCATTTGAAAGAAAGCTTTATCTTCCAATTTGACTGATAATTGAGAAGAAATGCCAACTTTCCATTATACATACTCCAATCCTCCTATGCTCTTTTGAGGATTATGACCCAAATCAGTGTTTCAAGTCGATAACAACTATTTATTGCGAATTCACACATTATATTCAATACTTATACCTTATCTTCTCTACTTTTACCGGACAGTAGTGAATTTATACCTTTATTAAAGCCATTGGCTTTTTATTTTCTTTTTTGAATGATCGGGTGATATCTTTTACGAGGAACATGGGATCAAGTTGTTAAGATTTTTAACGGACAGGGGAACTGTTTTCTGTGGCAACTGGGGGCATCATTACTACTTATACATGGCGGTAGAAAATATTGATCATATCAAGATGACGATCCTCTTCCTACAAATAAAAAGGATTTGTAAGAGGTTCTAAAGGACGGTGCTCAATGATTTTTGTCAGGCGGCACTTCGAAGAAAGCTTTATGATCCCCTTGAGGCGTTACAGAAGGATGCGGATGGATAAGAGTGTAGAGTGTACATAGTGAGCACTATTATGGAAAAATACCAATGCGTGCATTCATCAACACATTACACTTTGCAAAGGAGAAAATGGTAGGACATGATTTTTTTAATCAATGTGTAGAAAAATAATGACCACGTCAGATATAATTTTGCCTTTTCCAGTTAAAGGAATTTGGGCTCTGCTCTGCCCCGTTTTCTTCGAGCGGAGCCTGCCAACATGTTGGCAGGCTCCGAAAGATTACCTTTTCCGTAAAAGTTATGAGCACTTCTATAGACAAAAAATCAGCAGGGCCAGTTAATGCCACGTAGTTTTGAAATGCGAGTTAGCACAAAACGAGCTGCTTCTCCCAATTGGTGGTGGATCGTATTATCGGGAATTTTGCTGGGCATACTATTATCCATGGTTGGATTTCGTCTGGAGGGTGGGGCACTGGCAGTGTTAGCCTTTGCACCTCTTTATCTTAGTTTCGACCGTAAGCTAAAACCTGATTTATTTTTTGGCCCAGGTTTGATGGTTTATCTATACCATGTACTTGGTTATGCGCTGGGTCCGTTGGCTCAACGTTATATAATTGGCTCAGAAAAATTCATTGAAGAAGGGTTCGTTCCGGCGCAGTGGGGAGCGGTGATTGGTTTGTGTACATTTGCTCTTATCTTCCCCAAAGTATTTCAATCGGGCAGCCATCGAAGAGGAAACAAAAACTATGGTAATTTCCAGAAGAACTCCGCTGGTCCCTTTTGTTTTACAGACATTGATTGGAAAAGATTTACGTTAGTATTACTTGGATGGACAGTATTTATTGTGGTTGTTGGTTTTGTTACGGGTGCTTATCGGCGCTTGGGAAATCCAGTTCAGGCCAGCATTGGATTGCAATCTCTGGTAGCAATGTTTATTCAGTCACGTGTTGTTGTGTGGTTTTTTCTGGGGTATGCTGCTATTCGTTTCGGGCGAAAATGGGCTCGATTATGGTTTGTTTTTTTTCTTACCTATTCGGCCTATTCTTTTCTCGATGGCTCCAGGGGGTGGGTTGCCTATGCAATGCTATACTCTACGGGTGGAGCTGCAGTAGCCGGATATTCCCGAAAGAAGTTATTATATATTGTTATTGCATTTGTTGTTATTTTCGCTCCATTCGCTAGTATTGTATCCAATTATAGAATATTTTATAGAGAAGATATTTATAGCTTTTCTGATCGGATTCACTATTTTGGTATTGCTATAAATTACTTTTCAGGGAATAATCTGAGGTCTATAGACTGGTTAGATACAATTTTGGACCAAAGCACAGCTCACACGGTTGATCTTATATTTCTGTTTACACCAAGTGTTATCCCATATTCTGGCTTTGATAAGCTGGAACGGATACCATATATTTTTGTTCCTCGGATCCTTTTACCTAATCAACCAAAACTTGAAACTGGTGGTGAGATTGCTTTTTTTTACCAAGTGGTGAATAACCCTGCAATGGCGAATGACCCCAGGCAAGGAGCAGGTAACTACACGCCTACAGTGGGTGATGGTTACCGGCGCTTTGGTTGGATAGGTATTCCTGTACTTTATGCTTTGCAAGCAGTAATATTTGGTTTTCTGTTACGCTGGACATGGGAGAAGAAAGAACGGATTGACCGATTGGCAATGGCTCTATGGTTATTATGGACAATGACGGGAGTCTGGAGTATGCCATTGTTGGATCTGTTTTATACTGTAGGCTGGACCATACCTAAGTATTTTTTCTTCTTCTGGTTTTTAAATTGGATTTCAAATCGTTTTGCGAGGAAAAGGCGTGTCAGATTTTTCAAGGAAGCCCCTGGAATTTCTTAGTAGAGTTGATTTTAGTATGGCAGGCTGAAATATGATGTTGCATTTCTGCATTACTTGGAGGGTTTAATCTAAATGGTTAAATCGTCTTCTTCTACTTTCGACTGGCCACTAATATGCCCTGATTGTGGCAAACTTTTGGCTAAAAGTTCTAAATCGTATTTATGCCGTGGCTGTGGTAGAGTTTATAATATTATAGATGATGTAGTTCAATTTGTTCCCGAAGATCCTTTTTATGAGAACCGATACGCGCCACAACCTTTGCATTTTTTGCCGAACAAAAATACTCTTTGGGGGCGAGCGCTATTATATTTGGTTAGTATGCATTATTTTTGGTATATTCAAAAATACATTCCCAGAGGTTCTCGGATATTGGATGTAGCTGGTGGTGCTGGTTCGTATTATTTGGCGAATCATGGTCAGATGGCAGGCTTGGAAGTTTCCATGTCTTCTGCTCGAGAGATGGCCAAAATTTACGACTTGACGCTGCAAGCCAGCGCCCTACGTATACCCCTGGCCAATTCCAGTGTGGATGCGATAGTGTCACGTTTTTTCTTGGAACATGTTCCCCAGAACGACAAGGCCAGGTTGTTGGCTGAATTTCATCGAGTGTTAAAGCCGGGAGGGTGGTTAATTACTCTTCAGGATTGCGATAGTAATAATTTTCTTTGGCGCTGGGCCAAAAAAGATTCTAAATTATTTCGTGAGAGATTTATTGAGAACGATGGTCACTATGGTTTGATGTATGCAAGTGAGAATCTTGCCCTTTTCAAAGAAGCTGATTTCGAGATTTTAAGATATTATGCTAGTAACAAGACGCCTTTCGTTAGCCTCTCAATGATTCAATGGATGCAACCTTATCGTAACAAATCTTTCTTGGCATCGGTTTTACTGGCTTTAGGTAGTGTGCTTGCTCGTAATAAATGGCTTAATCATGCATACACGTTTGCAATGACTCTGGTAGATGACATAATGGAGCCCTTTTTGCCGTTAGATCATGCCAGATATCTCTTGGCTGTTTGTCGTGCGATTTAGAGAAATATTAACTTCTGAGGTAGCTTAATTGGATAAGCTTAATAAGCACATACGGATTCTTTTCATTGGTCAGGATTGGCATGGTTCTAATGCTACTTCATTTAAGCGAGCTTTTCGTGCTTTGGGATGTGATGTTCTGAATATTAACGAATACAACTTTTTTCCCCTTTGGCAATCTTTCACGCTTAGGGGCCTTAGGAAAATGCTTAGATTTTTATTTAGAGCTGAGTTTAATCGCGTGTTCGTCCAGGCATTACATAATTTTCATCCGCACTTAATTTTTGTTTTTAAAGGTGTTTTTTTGTCCCCATTATCATTGGAGGAAGTTCATAGAATAGGAGCAGTATTATTTGGTTTCTATCCGGACCGATTTCCTTTCGATGACTATCGCGCTGCTGGGAATAGCTTTGAACGCTGTTTGCCATTGTATGATGTTATGTTCACTCCAAAAAGCTTTCATCTTGATAAATTATCGCTTGCTGGTGCACGCATGGTAGAGTTTTTGCCTTACGCTTATGATCCATGGTGTCATTTCCCTGTTAATCTTAGTTTGGAAGAGAAGCAGAAATTTGATTCTGAAGTTGCTTTTATAGGGACTTGGGAGAAAAAAAGGGCTGGTATTCTAGAAAGTTTAGTATCGAAAGGTTTCCACCATAGATTGGTTATTTGGGGAAATCAATGGGAGAAGCTTTCGGCAGACTCTCCATTGCGAAAATTTGTAAAATTTAAACCTGCAAATGGGATGACTCAGGCTAAAGTTTTTGGAGCTACTAAGATAGCCTTAGCATTTTTGATGCCATTTGATATTCATACAGCTCGTTCTTTCGAAATTCCGGCATTTGAGACTTTTATGTTGGCCGAGCGTACGGTTGAACATACTATGTTTTTTGAAGAGGGTAAAGAAATAGCCTGCTTTGAAGATGTTGTAGAATTACGCGATAAAATCGATTATTACTTAGCTCACGATGACGAGAGAAAAGCTATAGCCCGCGCAGGGTATGAAAAGGTGACTAAAGGTGGAAATTCTTATATTGATAGAGCAAAACGCGTGCTTGAAGTTTATAGGGAAATTGCAAATAGAAAGCCATGAATAGTGCTAAATCTAACGATAATCCAGTAAAGTTGGCTATCATCGCCAGTCACTTTATTCAATATCAAGCCCCATTATGGCGGGCTTTAGCCAAGCGGCCAGAGCTTAATGTAAGAGTTTATTATTTATCAGATCATGGTCGGCGTCCTGGTTTAGATCGTCAGTTTGGAGAGGTATTTCAATGGGACATTCCTTTGGATACAGGGTATAATTGGGAGCTATTGCCCGGCGCCATGGGTGTCTCCCCTGGAAGTCATGCCTGGAAATGGAACTTTGAACCGGCTCGGCTTGTTTTTAACAATGTTTCGGATGTTTACTTCCGCAGTGATTATGCCTCACCCGGTGCTATTGCTTTTTTTTATGCGGGATTAGTAAAAAAAGTTCCTATTCTTTATCGGGGTGAAACCACTCTGAAGCACGAAAACAAATCTAAATCTTTTCTGAAAAGGTTTTTGCTTTCACCTGTCTTCAAACGTCAGGTTTGGGGATTAGCCATAGGAAAGCTTGCATTTGAATATATCACTACTTTAGGCGTTCCTCGTCCCCGTATTTTTTTGTCCCCTTATAATGTAAATACAGACTATTGGGAGAAGGCTGCACAGAAATTTTTGCCAAAGCGTGCACGGTTGCGGCAACAATTAGGTTTACCAGTAGATGCTCCAGTAGTGCTTTTTTGTGGGAAATTGATCCCCAAAAAAAGACCTCTTGATTTGGCGAAGGCTATGTGTGTTTTGTCGGAGCAGCGTGAGTTGTCACTGGTTGTGGTCGGCACCGGCGAGCAACTTGATGAAATGAAAAAGTTGGCTGGCAGATGCCCAAGGTTACACACATATTTTGCCGGGTTTGTGAATCAAACACAGTTACCAGAATTTTATGCGATGGCTGATATATTGAGTTTACCCTCAGGAGGTACTGAAACATGGGGACTGGTCGTAAATGAGGCCATGTATTTTGGAATTATACCCGTGGTGAGTGATATGGTGGGATGCGCTCCTGATCTGGTCGAAGGCGTGGGAGAGATCCATCCAGTTGGAGATATTCAAACCCTTGCAGAAAGCATCGCCCTTGTTTTAGACGATCTACCACAACGGAGGAAACTTATTTCTTCTCGTATCGCATTATATTCTCAGGACCGAGCTGTGCAAGGTATTGTCGATGCCGCATTAGAAGCAGGGAAAGATAATGCTGTCTAATCGAAAAGATCAAAGACGTGGCCAAAATGGATGCAACTTTTCCCAGATGAATCATGCTACTCCAAGCCTTCCGGGCACCATTTGGGGCAAAATGCCTGTTTTGGGTTCGAATCCCTACCCTATTTGGAGATGGTTCTGATTATGAGAGATTTTATTACTAAAACTGCTACATTTTTTACACACCTCGTAAGCATCAACCAAGTGTTGTGCATACCAACCTCCCTCCGAAAAAAATATCGATAGGTGAACAAAACTGTGCGCATTCTTCTACTAACTCCAGAATTACTGTCCATGGGGGGTATCCAACATCAGAACCGGTTACTAATTGCTGGATTAGATGAAATATTGGCTGAAATGCAAGGCTTCTTGAATGTGTTGGTGCTAAATGACAAAGTGCGCTCGCAACCTGCACCTGGATTAGAAGATTTATGCGTAACTACAATTGATTACTTTGGTGGAAGCCGAGCTGCGTTTTTGCATCACTTTCTTGGTGTTGCACGACGTGCAGGTCTAACCATTTATGGTCACCTTGGTTTTTCCCTAATGAGCTTCCTGCAATCTGGAATACTTTCAAGGAGTAGGCGCTTGCTGATGCTTCACGGCATCGAGGCATGGGAAAGACGGTCTTTGTGGCATGCTTTGGCTGTCCGCTCCATGCATGGCTATCTATCTGTCAGCCGATACACATTGAAACGATTTAACCAGGCTTATTCGATCCCACCGTCAAAATATACATTCATATTACCCAATATTGTGAGCTCTCTGTTTTTGAGTTCTGAGCCGAAGTTTGCTACAGGATTGGATAAAGCTCCTATATTGTTGAGTGTAAGTAGGCTGGCAACGCACGATAGACCTAAAGGAATTGATTTTGTTCTTCAGTCCCTCCCTTTAGTGATCAAAAGATTCCCTAATCTTCGATACATAATAGTTGGAGATGGAGTTGATCGCATCCGTTTAGAAGCGTTGGCGCATGATCTTAAACTATCTGAAAATGTTGAATTTTGTGGAAGTGTGCCAGATAAAACCCTTTATGATACCTACCATTCTTGCAGCATATTTGTTTTACCCAGCGTAAAAGAAGGGTTCGGAATTGTATATCTTGAAGCAATGGCATGTGGAAAACCAGTTGTTGCCGCTAACGCAACAGCCGTACCGGAAGTTGTAATTGATAGGGAAACTGGAATGCTGGTTGAATACGGGAATGTAAAAGAACTTGCAAATACGTTGATAACTTTGCTTGAAAATCCATTATTACGTAAACGAATGGGGAAGGCAGGCAGGAAGCGTGTAGAACAGTTATTCACCTTCAATGCCATGAAAAAGCGCTTATATAGTGTGCTCCATGAGCGATAGAGACCTGTCGTGATCAATGCAATAACAGCCGTACGAAATAGCCCTTATTTAACCAACTGACTCAAACTTGACATGAGAATTCTCCATTTCATCCCCGTCTATAAACCTGCCTGGCAATATGGTGGACCGGTACGTAGCATAAGCCAGTTGTGCGAGGAATTGGTTAAGCAAGGTATTACCGTTCATGTGGTTACTACTAACGCAAATGGCAAAGAAGAATTGGATGTTCCTATCAATCAACCAATTGATGTCGATGGTGTTCAAGTTATTTATTTTAAATATAATCGATTTCCTTGGGGGATAGATTCATTTGCTCTCCGTCGTAGTATTTATGATGTAATTGGTAAATATGATCTGCTTCATATGAGTGCGATGTGGCAACCATTGGCAATTCCGGTTGTAAGTGCCGCAAAAAAAGCGAGAGTTCCATATATCTACAGCTTGCGTGGTGGTGTAAATCCATGGCGTGGCGTAATCGCGAATTGAAACATCGGATATACTGGGAGCTGTTTGAGCGGAAAGTCATTGCGGATGCAACAGCATTACATACCACTTGTGAGATGGAGCGAAGAGAAACATTGTCACAAAAGGTTGGAGTTGGTCAAAAGTTTATTGTTGTGCCAAATGGCATTAAAACATCAGATTACAAAAGGAGTGAGAATGTCGCCATTTCCTTTCGTAAAGCAATGGGACTTTCATCTGAGCAAAAAATTATCCTTTCATTTGCTACAAGATGGCTATAATGGATATATCGTTAAGGCAAGAGATGTAAAGGATTGGGGAAATGCAATGCTTCGCTATACATTGCTTAGCGATGACAAATAGTTATAGATTATCATTACAGTTTACTCCGAAACGCTGGGGGGCTTATTTTTACGAACGAATTAACGAATTGATAAAATAAGAAAGACTTAACCATCTTTACAAAAAACAATGGAGTCATTCTTGGTTGAATGCAAATGTTACTTCGATTTTTGGGCATGGTTTTATTCAATTAAATATGAATGATACAAATGAAGGCTGCATATTTGAAAGACATAAATAAGTTGGTAACAGCTATTATCTTAACTTTAAATGAAGAGAAAAATATTCAACGTTGCCTCAGTGCGTTAACTTGGGCCAATCGAATAGTAATAGTAGACTCTGGTAGCACAGACAAGACGGTAGAATACGCTGAAGGATTTGGCTGTGAGGTGTATTTTAATTCGTGGTCTGGATTTGCGGAGCAACGGAATTGGGCGTTAGATAATACAAATATTGATACAGAATGGGTGCTGTTTATTGATGCGGATGAAGTGGTTACCGAAAAGCTTCAGGAAGAAATTGTTCGGGCTGTTAAATCTGACGAATATAACGTCTATTATCTTTGTTTCAAGGTGATGCTTTTTGGAAAATGGGTAAAGAGGAGTTCTTGCTTTCCGGTGTGGCATCCTCGCTTACTTCGTTTTGGGAAAGTTCGTTATAAAGAAGCGATAACCAAACATGCTGAGACTTGGGATGTGGAGGGAAATGTCGGATTTATTCATGAGCCATATATTCATTACAACTTTTCTAAAGGATTAACCGATTGGTTTCGCAAGCATAACCAGCTTTCAACGATGGAATGCGAGGCTTTTTTTAATCTGAAAGGTGGTTTTTGGCCTGCTTTGCGTGGTTGTTTTCAAAAGAATAGGCAAAAGGCACGGCAAAGTCTGCGGGAACTTTCATACTATTTGCCTATGCGTCCACTTATCAAATTTATTTATTTATTTTTTATTCGAGGAGGCATATTTGATGGCCCAGCCGGGTGGATGTATTGCACGCTATATACCGCCTATGAGATCATGATTTGTGCTAAGATTGCGGAAAAGAGATATCAAATGAAAAAAACTTATGGGGATCATTAAAAATCTGAGCAAAAGGATGCTACTATATGTAAAATTATGCTTGGTCATGAGGATTTATCATCGCTCGATTTTTGATTAAGGGTAAGTTATGAAAAACATAACTAAATTTATCAGTGAATTAGCCGAAATAACCCGAGGGTTTGGTTTTCTTTTCGCATTCAGGTATTTTTTTCTGACATTAAAAGCTTTGCCGAAAGTTTTGAGAACAGGCAGTCTGGGGCCTGTTGACAAACTCATAACTTGCCGTCTGCAGGTTAAAAAATGGGGGTATGTATTCGAGTTTGAGCCGGATGCAATTCCCCTCATCAGAGAATTGATTCTTCACAATTGCTATGGTTTCGATACTTCACGCAATTATAATACAATAATTGACTTGGGCGCAAATCGCGGAGTTTTTACCGCCATTGCAGCGAAAAAAGCCAAACAGGTCATTTGCGTTGAGTGCGATAGCAAAAGTATGCCTGAAAAATTCGCACGAACTATGGAAATGAACAATATCCAAAATGCAGTTTTTATAAACAAATTTGCCTCATCAGTTACCCAAGATAATACCGTTAGCTTAAATTACATCGTCAAAGAATTGAACTTGAGAGAGATATCTTTTCTCAAGATTGATATAGAAGGAGCGGAAAAAGAGTTATTTTCAAAAAATTTGGAATGGCTATCCGTGACAAACGAGATTTCAATGGAAGTCCATCCCTGCTTTGGCGTTGATACAGACGAACTGCTTTCGATTTTGAAAAGACATGGATTCCGTTGCACCCTCCTTAACAAAGATTTTTGGCCTGTAAGTGAACTGGCATCGGAAAGTATGGGTTATATCCGAGCACAAAAAGCATGAAACATCCCCGTTTTTTATTTGTAAATACCCACTATATACCAGATTACCATTATGGCGGCGTTGTAGAAAGTGGTAGTAAACTGTTTAAATATCTTAAACGATTGGCCGATTTTAGACTTTCCTGCGTAAGTAAAAAACCCGAAGTAGTGAAAAAATATTTATCGGACAAAGATCATTGCTATAAATCTATTTATTTTCATAGATTTGCTGTTTCGTTTGAAGCTATTTTGGGACTATGGCAAGACGTAAAAAAAGCAGATGCGCTTCTAATAAATGGTATTTTTACTTTTCCTGTTACGTTTGCGGCATTGTACGCTATCATTTTGTGTAAGCCTTTTATTGTGGCGACGAGGGGTGGGTTGGAGCCGTGGCGTGTTGCACATAAAAAATGGAAAAAATATTTTTATATAAGATTTGCGACTCTACCTTTGATGAGAAAAGCAAAATATGTACATGTAACTTCTTCCGAAGAGGAGAAGAATATTAAGGCGTTGGGTTTTCAAAATACCTTAAATGTCTCAAATGGAATAGATGTAGAGGACTTTCAATATTTGCCGGAAAAAAATTCTTTCAGCGGAGAGTATAGAGGGAAATTTATATTTTTGTTTATGTCCAGAACGGATAAAGAAAAAGGATTAGATATTTTAATCAAGGCATATAGAGAATTTTGCGATTTATTTGGAACTAAGGATCATCTTTTGTTGATTGTAGGCCCTGACAATCAAAATTATTTAAAAAGAATGCGCTTAGATTATAAAAAGGAAAATATAGAATATATTAACGGTGTTTACGGTAAAGATAAAATAAAATTTATTAGAAGAGCTGATGTAGTCATTTTACCCTCGTATAGTGAAAATTTCGGTAATATAATAGCGGAAGCTTTGGCATGTGAGAGGCCAGTTATTACAACAACGGGAACTCCTTGGCAAGAAATAAAGCAAATTGGTTGTGGTTTTTACATAAAGCCTGAAATCAGAGAACTTGTTGGAGCGATGGAGAAGGCGTATCGAATGGACAAAAAAGAGTTAGAAGAGATGGGTAAGAAGGGCAGAAAATATATTTTTGAAAATTTTGATTGGGGGATAAAGGCAAAAGAAATATACAATTATTTAAGAGAATTTGTAATAGAGTAGTGTGAAAGTTTCAATAATTACCGCCTGCTTCAATTCTAAAGATACGATAGAGCAAGCTATCAAATCTGTGGCTGGCCAAACTACATTTGTCTTGGTTCAGCGTTAAATGCAGAATGCCAGTATGAAGTCAGCTAATGAGCTTGTTACCCCAAGTGCATGGGTGGTTTCTGAGCTATATTATCCGGAACAGACATCAACAGGCCATTTTCTAACGGGAATTGCAGAAGGCCTGGTGCGAAAACTTCCAGTGAGCGTTTTATCTGTTCAGCCAACTTATGCGGCACGTGGCGTGAGAGTTCCAAAGTTTGAGATACATAATGGTGTGCGGATTTATCGTTGTCCATCCATAACTTTGGATAAAAATAGAATAATATTTAAGCTTGCTAATTTTGTGAGTATTAGTCTTTCTATTTTTGTGCAAGCGGTGCGGCGGTTTAAATCAAAAGATGTTGTGTTGGTTGTGACAAATCCTCCTGTTTTGCCTTTTTTGATAGTTTTAGCCTGTAGATTAAAAAGGGCAAAGTTTTTATTGTTGATCCATGATGTATATCCGGAAGTTTTAGCCGTGACAGGTTTTATCAAACCAAAGGGGTTCCTAACTCGATTAATTTCCCGGTTTTCTCGACGCTTATACTTGAGTGCTGCCAGGATTATTGTGCTGGGAAGGGACATGAAAAAGATCGTAGGCGAAAAAATGAATGGCCGAACTTCTTCCATAGTGATTATTCCTAATTGGGGAGATGTGGATAATGTGTTCCCACAGAAGCGTTCTGACAATTCTTTTTTAAAGAAACTTGGCATTGTTGACAAATTTGTTATCCAGTTTTCAGGTAATATAGGGCGTACGCATAATTTGGAAATTATAGTGCAAGCTGCGGAACAATTACGTTCTCATGATAGATTTCATTTTTTATGTATTGGATGGGGAGCGAAACGCAGTTGGTTAGAGAGGGAGCTGGCCCAAAGACAGCTTACTAATTTTACAATTTCCGACTATGTGCCGAGAGAGCAATTAGTAACTTCACTAAATGCTTGTGATGTTACGATTATTCCATTTATATCGGGAATGAGTGGCATTTCTGTGCCGAGTCGTATGTACAATGTAATGGCCGCGGGAAAGCCAATCATTGCAGTGGCTGATGAAGACTCAGAATTAGCGATGGTGATTCAGGAGGAAGACATTGGCTGGGTTGTGCCGCCTGGCAGGCCCGATAAGCTAGTAAGCATTATTTTGGAAGCGCAGGCGCAACCTGAAAAGCTAATGGCTATGGGATCTCGTGCCCGCCAGGTGGTTGAAAATAAGTATTCCCGTGAACATGCTATTAAATCTTATCTCGCTTTGTTTCAAAAACTATTTGATAATTATGGGTAAATTCAAGCCTCGACGGATATTGGTTACTGGCGCGAACGGTTTTTTGGGCTCTGAGGTTGTGCGCCAAGCAGTCGCTGAAAACTTGTTGGTGCGAGCAACAGGTAGAATGCCGAATTTTTTTCTGCCAGGCGTAGAATATTGCCAAGCAGATATTCTTGATCCTGAAAGCTTGCGGCCTATTGTCAAGGATGTTGATGCTGTTGTCCATGCCGCTGGATTGGCCCATATTTTTGGGCGATCTGCCGTTGAAAAGGCACCGTTTCATGCTGTCAACGTAATAGGAACAGCAAATGTTGCGAAAGAGGCCAGTAAAGCTGGTGTTGGCCTTTTTATTTTGATTAGTTCCGTTTCAGTGTATGGAGATGGTACGTTGGGGGCTACTGAGAATTCGCTCTGTCATCCTCAGGGACCTTATGCTGTCAGTAAGTGGGAGGCAGAGCAGCAGGCGATTGAGGTCGCTCAAAATGGGAATATGCGTCTTATCATTTTTCGTTTAGCCACCCTTTATGGCGAAGGTGACCCAGGTAATGTTGCCCGGCTCATGCGCTCAATAGATAAAGGAAGATTTATTTGGATTGGGGATGGTTCAAACAAAAAAAGCCTGATTTATCGCGGGGACGCTGCCAGAGCTTGCTTGATCGCGCTTCAGGCGAATATTTCGGCTGATGTTGACATTTTTAATATCTCAGCATCGCCGGTAATTATGTCAGATGTAATTGAAGGATTGGCAGCCGCTCTGGGGCGAAATCCGCCTCGTTGGCGTTTTCCGGCCTCGCTTGCTGTTAATCTTTCGAGAATAGCCGCCAAGTTGACTCGTAGAAGAGGGCGATTTGGCACATTGGAGCTTACCCTTCAGAAATGGCTTTCTGATGATATTTATGACGCAAGTAAATTCAATAGTAAATTTGGGGTTAAGGCGAAGGTTGATCTTACCGAAGGTTTGTACCGTGAAGTTGGCTGGTATCGAAAAACTCAGCATAAATAGACTATGCTAACGGGAAGCAGTGAATTTTTCAGGCGGGAATTGTCTGCTGTCAGTCCCCTCATGTTAAAGGTCCAAAAGGAAAGGCATTGTTGGGAATGGAAGGAATTTTAAGGAAGATTGAGGGTTCATTCTTTGCCATGGGCCTATTATCTCTTTGCAGTGTTGAGCCATATATGACAATTATAGAAATAATAAGTGTTGGCCTTTTAGCCTTTATCATTGGAGGATTTGGTGCATGGTTAGTTAGTAAATACGCTTTCAGGATAGGGTTGTTGGATCGTCCAAATATTCGCAGTTCCCATTCATTGCCTACGCCTAAGGGCGGGGGGCTGGGGATTTCTATAGTCTTTTGTATTTTTAGCATTGCTTTGGGATTGCCTTTGCTTTTTTGGCTTCCGGTTTTTGCAGTTTCAATGCTCAGTTTAGTGGGGGACCGAATAGATATTGCGCCTTACATTCGCCTCATTGTTCAATTCGGAGCCGCGTTTCTGGTGCTTTTATCGTTATTAGAACGATATGATCTATCAGTTTTTCATTTTGGGCCTGACATTTGGATTGTTCAGGCCTTTTATTTTTTATTTGCATCGATTTTTATTGTAGGCACGGCAAATTTTTATAATTTTATGGATGGAATAAATGGAATTGCAGGTCTGACAGGTGTCGTGGCTTTTGGGCTTCTTGCTTTATATGGCATAGATAAAGGTGTAAACATTAACTGGATATTGCTTTGCTTTGGAATATTGATGTCTTGTATCGGATTTTTACCATTCAATTTTCCAAATGCGAGGGTGTTTATGGGGGATGTTGGCAGTGTTTTACTTGGTTTCTTGTTTGCTGTTTTGGTGCTGGTTATGGCTAAAACTTTTTGGGAATTTGCTCTTTTAGCCTCTTTTATGTTCCCTTTTTATGCTGATGAGCTTATAACGATGGCAGAACGTATCAAAGATGGTTGGAGCCTTACAAAACCGCACCGCCGCCATCTTTATCAGGTCTTGGCAAACGAGGCTGGGATTTCACATTGGAAAGTTTCTTTAGGATATGGAGTCTTTCAACTGTCAGCAGGGATAGTTTTCTGGAAGACTTTAGAAAAAGGCGTTGTTTTTTTTATCTTATCCCTTGTTTTTACAGCAATAGTATTTCTT
>JALTEL010000676.1 GCA_027073945.1 Caldifarciminota bacterium
TCAAATTGCTTATTGAGCATAACATAGGGCTTTATGTGTCTCATTTGCCCCTCGATGTTAATGAAAATGTTGGCAATAATTGCTATGCTTTGAGCCTTTTGGGTTGGACCAGTCACGTCCCGTTCGGGGATTATCATGGAATAAAAATAGCAAGGAAATTTGACTTTGACATTCCAAAATCAATGAAACAGATTTTAGAAGAGCTGTCTCAAAAAATAGCCAGACCTGCTGTGGTATGGAATTTTGGCCCCACCAGCGTAAACTCTGGTGTTTATTGTTCTGGAGATTGTCTTTCTATTTTTGATGAGATAAAAAGGGCGGATATCAAACTCTTTATTACTGGTGAGACAAGGCATTCGCACTATTTTGAGGCTCTTGAAACAAGAACAAATATCGTGTTTTTAGGGCATTATAATTCCGAAAGAATCGGGTTATTGGGACTTGCGAGGCACATAAAAAGCGAGTTAGGCATTGAGTTTGTATTTATAGAGGAACCAACGGGACTTTGATGGATTACGAAGCGGTTATAGGACTTGAAATACATTTTCAATTAAAGACAAAGACGAAATTGTTTTGCGGGTGTGAGGTGTCTCACTCTGCCGTGCCCAATACAAAAGTTTGTCCCGTGTGTCTTGGACTGCCTGGTGCTCTTCCTGCTCTCAACAGGGAAGCGATAAAAATGGGCATAAAAATAGGTCTTGCTCTAAACGGAGATATACATAAAAAATCCAGATTTTATAGAAAGAATTATTTTTATCCCGACCTTCCGAAAGGTTATCAAATAACCCAGTTTACAGAGTCGTTGATAACAGGAGGATATGTTCGGATACAAACGGAAAAAGAAGAAAGGAAAATTGGTATAGAGAGGATGAATATTGAAGAAGAAGCCGCAAGCTCAATACATACGAAAACTGGTGAAGTTTTACTTGATTATAATAGAAGTGGCATTGCATTACTTGAAGTTACCACCCTGCCCGATTTGAGAAGTTCAAAAGAAGCCAAGTTGTTTCTGGAAAAATTGAGGCAAATAGTGGGTTACACAGGCGCCTCGGGATGTGATATGGAAAAAGGCGAAATGCGCGTAGACTCCAATATTTCCATAAGAAAAAAAGGAGATAAATCACTTGGGGTCAAGGTAGAATTAAAGAATTTGAATTCAATAAGAGCGGTGGAGCATGGGCTGACTCACGAGTTTAAAAGACAGGTTGGAATTGTTAAAAACGGTGGAACTATTGTGCAGGAGACACGCCTATGGGACGAGTTTAAAGGAGAAACGCGGAGTATGCGAACCAAGGAAGAAGCATTTGATTATAGGTTTTTTCCGGAGCCAGATCTTGTTGTTTTATCTATTACAGAGGAAGAAATAGAAGAGATAAAAAAGGAGCTTCCCAAATTGCCTGACGAGCGTATAATGCGGTATACCAGAGAGCTGGGTGTTGAGGGTAAACTGGCGAATTTGCTTGTAAGAGACATAAACATGGCGAATTTCTTTGAAGAATTTGTCAGTGCGGGGGGAGACCCTGCAAAAGGTGCAAGTTGGATAGTAAACGAATTGGCAGGTATTATTTCCTCTTATGAGTTGGATTTCGAGCATGCAGGAATTTTACCTTCGCAATTTAAGAGATTATTGGATTTAAATGTAAAAGGAGTTCTTACAAGAAATCAGGCTAAGGATATTATAAAGAGATACTTAACAGAAGGGGCTGATTTTGAGACTCTTATAAAAGAGTATTCCAGAACTGAAACTATTAATCTGGATGATATAATTAAACAGGTTATCTTGGAGAATGAAGAGCTTGTTGAGAAATTCAGGCAGGGCAAGGTAGGTGTGCTGGGTGCACTTATAGGTGCTGTTATGAAAAAAACCAAGGGGAAAGCTAACCCCAAACTTGCAAAAGAAAGATTTTTAAACAGACTGGAGGGGAATAATGGATGAAGTCTACGACATTATTAAATCAGTGAATTCTCCTGCTTCTCTATTTGACAGACTATTGGAAAAATTGAATGCCGCTGATGTTTTACTCACAGTTCCGTCAGGAGGAGAAGAGGATTTCAGGATTATATATTCGAAGAATAATATCAGGTTCGAAGGCCGAGACCTTGTATCTTCCTATTTTTTTCAGGACGAAAAAATAGGATATTCGGATAAAATGGACAATGAAATTTTTGCAAACTCGGAGTATTTTCCCAGGTCATGCAATTTTCTCATACATATGCCCGTTAATTTGAAGGGAAGAAAACAGGGCTTGGTTTTCTTTCTTTTTAAGAATAAGCCCACGAATATCAAAGATCATTTAAAGCTTTTGGATACGCTCCATTTTGTCATATCACTTGCAGCGTTCAGCATAATTATGGAAGAAGAACTTTCAAAAGTTAATATTGTTGATAAAAGTACATTGATCTTTTCTTCAACCTATTTCTGGAAAAGAATAGAGGAAGAGTACAAAAGGTCAAAGAGATACGGCAGAAAATTTTCTGTTGTTATGGTTGATATCGATAATTTTAAGGATATTAATGAGAAATACGGACACAAAACCGGGGACATGGTAATAGTCAAATTTGCCGATATTTTGAGACAGCATTTCAGAAATACCGATATAATAACAAGGTTCGGCGGAGATGAATTTGCTATTATCCTTCCTGAGACCGGACAGCAAAACATATTTCAGGTGGCCGAGACATTACGCCTCAGGGTTATGAGAGAGCCGATAATACTGGAATATGGTCCTGCTGTTTCAATTACCGTATCTGTAGCTGCGGCTTCTTATCCGCAAAAGCAGGAGGAGCCGGAGATTTTAGTAAAAGAATTGAGAAAAACACTTAATGCTGCACTGGAAGAGGGTGGCAATAGGACTATTCTCGTTTATTAATGGATAAACTTCAAACGGCATTAAAACAGGTTTCAGGCATTATACTGGGACAGGAAAAGCTTGTATTGTTGTCTTTTGCCACTTTTCTATCTGAAGGCCATCTGCTTATTGAGGGCCCTCCGGGTGTTGGAAAAACTACCTTGAGCCTATCTTTGGCAAAGACATTGGGCCTGCGATTTAAAAGAATACAGGGGACGAGTGACCTTTTACCTGCTGATATAACAGGAGCTGAAATTTTTGACAGAACAACCAATGAATTCAAATTTGTAGAAGGCCCGGTTTTCACCAATATCCTTATGGTTGATGAAATAAATAGGCTTAGCCCGAAGACTCAAAGTGGATTGCTTGAGGCTATGGAAGAGAAGCAGGTGACTGTGGAGGGTAAAGTTTTTAGATTACCAGAGCCATTTTTTGTTATAGCTACGCAGAATACCGTGGAATCTTACGGCACATTCCCGCTTCCCCTTTCTCAGCTTGATAGGTTTCTTGCCAGGGTGGAGATGAAAAATGTCGGAAGAGAGCTGGAACTTAGAATAATTAAAGAAGGTAATATCAGAAAGAAAATAGATGATATCACACCTGTTTTTTCAGAGCAAGAAGTAATGTCCCATATATCAAAGGCAAGGCATGTAAAGGTAGAGAATAGCCTTGCCGAATATATATTAGACCTTGTAAGTATGATCAGAGAGACACAGAAATTATGGGAAGGCGTTTCTACCAGAGCAGTTCTTCATCTGCTTGCGCTTTCAAAATCCATTGCGTATGTGAGTGGACGTGATTATGTAGTACCTGATGATATTAAAGCTGCCTTTTTACCGGTTTTGATGCATAGAGTGGGATACGGCATATCCATAGATGAAAGAGCTCATGCATTGAAAGAGATATTGAAAAAAGTTGTTGTTCCCATATAAGGTACGCAGACCCAGGGTTCATATAACGAAATTCGGAATACTATTTACATTGGGAATATTGCTTTTTGGTGTTGCAACTGTAAACTCTAGTAATAACCTGCTGTATATTATACTGGCCTTTGTGCTTTCTTTGATGATACTTTCAGGACTTACAAGCAGTATCAATATACAATTTATCGAAATAGAAATTAGACCATCGGGTTTTTATTTCAAAAATCATAAAGGTTTGCTGACATTGAGGATAAAAAATGCATCATTTCTGCCCAAATTTGCTCTCCAGATAAGAGCTAACGGCAATTTTTTCAGGTCAGGTAGTGTATTTGTGGGATTTGTGTCTCGCAAGCATAATGCCCAGACACAACTTGAGATTACACCAATAAGAAGGGGCTCTGTATCTCTGGAGAGTCTTACGATTTCATCTTTTTTCCCTTTCGGTTTCACAGAAAGACAGTACAAGATAAATGTGGATATGGAAATTATGGTATTTCCGGATATCAATAGTACTAACACAGGGGTGCAGTTTGAAAGGAAAAAATCAGAGGGGGCAGGGGTATTGAGTTGGAAAACTGGAAGAGGTGGAGACTTTCAAGGGCTTTCTGAGTATAGCTTTGGAGAATCGCTTTATCATATTCATTGGAGAAAGTCTTACGACCAGATTTATACAAAAAAATATGGCGATGAAATGCGTAAGGGGCGTATGATAGTACTTCCCCAAAAGTGGAATGAAAATACACTGGACAGTATAGCCACCATGGTTAACAATCTCATAAAAAACGGCAAGTCTGTTGGTATTAAAACTCCTGATATTACAATATACCCTTCAGCTGGCATGGGACAGGCATACAGGATTTATGCACAACTTGCATCATTACCTTTTAAATCATAAGACTTAGGCTTTTTTATCCCTTTGAGTATTGATTTTACACCTTCGAGCGCATGCAGGTCTCTCAATTTCCTGAAAGCCTTCTCGGATAAT
>JALTEL010000677.1 GCA_027073945.1 Caldifarciminota bacterium
CCATGGCCTCAACAAGCTGTGTGCCAAAGGTAATATTGCTGGTAATAAGTTGTTCTATATCATCAGGACAATGTTGAGCCAGGAAAAGAGAGGCGAGGTGGAATACTATTTCGGGTTTAGCATCCGCCACAATCTCCAACATCGAACTGGTAGTACCGTCATGCCGATGTACTGTTACCCGCTCGGCCGTATCTTGCAGAATCGTAAGGTCTGACTTCGGACGGACAATGATATGCACGTCCCAGCCTTCTGCCACCAGACGACGGGTTAGATGGGAGCCAATAAAACCGGTAGCACCGGTTACCAAAGCAGTCTTCGATTTATTGTCTGAAGTCATAATATCAACTTTCAAAAACAAACGGACTTTGAAAAGATTTCAGCGGAACAAAACCTCGGTCTCGGGCGGAAATGATCGGATTCGTATCAGGCCAGGGGATGTTGGCCGAATTCCACAGAATGCCTGTATCGTGCTCAGGAGCATAAACTGTACTGACCTTATACATCATGGTCGCAGTCTTGGTTAGAGTGTAAAAACCGTGAGCCAGGCCACTGGGGATATAGAGCATATTGGCCTGATCCGCATTGAGCCTGAAAGTGGCATATTCGCCGAGAGTCGGCGATCCTTTCCGCAAATCAACAACGGCGTCAAATACTTCTCCAACCAAGCAGTAGACTAATTTGACATGATCATGTGGTGGGAGTTGAAAGTGCAATCCTCTAAGAACTCCCCGCCTGGAGATCGAATAGTATTCCTCGGTCCAGTGGATATTGAGCCCGTACTCCTCAAAAATGTCTTGGTGAAAGGTCTTAACAAAAAGTCCACGTTCATCCTTGAAGATATTCGGGATTATCTCAAGGCAGCCAGGAATTGATGATTCAATGATTGAAAATTTCATTAAATTGATCCTTTTATGAAAGAATGGATACACTCTATCATATAGGCATTTTTTTCTTCATTAAAGCCAGGGTAAACCCCAATCCAAAAGCTATCATTCATTAATTTATCTGTATTTTTCAATTTGCCAACTATGCGATAATCCTTGCCTTCTTCTAAAGTGTCAAAACAAGGATGCCTTGTAATATTGCCGGAAAATAGATTCCTTGTTTGGATATTTTTCGACTCAAGATATTCAACCAGATCGTTCCGCTTAAACGGGGCCTCATCACGGATTGTTATAAGAAAACCGAACCAGCTCGGGTCACTATTAGGAGTTGCTTGTGGCAATATTAGGTAATCTTCAAGGTCTTTAAGTCCCTCATAAAATATTTTGAAATTCCTTTTTCGTGCATCAATAAATGCTGGAAGTTTTTCAAGTTGTGCACACCCAATTGCCGCCTGCATGTCCGTGACCTTGAGATTATATCCAAAATGGGAGTAAACAAATTTATGGTCATAACCAAAAGGCAACGTACCATGCTGTCCTGAAAACCGCTTTCCGCAAGTATTATCTTTACCCGGTGCGCACCAGCAATCCCGACCCCAATCACGCATGGAAAGAATAATCTTTTTTAACAAAGTATTATTTGTATATACAGCACCGCCCTCTCCCATTGTTATATGATGTGGAGGATAAAAGCTACTTGTACCTACATCCCCAAAAGTCCCTGTATATTTGCCATCGTATTTAGAGCCCAAAGCATCACAATTATCTTCAACAAACCAGAGGCCATGTTTTTCACAAAAAGCCTTGATAGCTTGTATAT
Source organism: Caldifarciminota bacterium (assembly GCA_027073945.1). The sequence goes on from JALTEL010000677.1 coordinate 1,705, forward strand.
TAAAGGGATTACCTAGTGTATGAGCGAGCATGATGACTTTAGTTTTAGCTGACAGGGCATTGTCAAGCATACTAACATCTATATTGAAATATTTTAGGCTGACATCAACAAAAACAGGGATTGCTCCGTATTGAATTATAGGAGCAACAGTAGTAGGAAATGCTGCCGCAACGGTGATAATCTCATCACCCTTCTGAATACGGCGGTCACCCAGCTTAGGGGATGTGAGAGCCATAAATGCGAGGAGATTGGCGGATGAGCCGGAATTCGTGAGTGAGCAGTATTTCACCCCAAGAAATTTTGCAAACTCCCTTTCAAACTTTTCGGCATACCGCCCGGCGGTGAGCCAAAATTCTAAAGAGGAATCGACAAGATTAAGCATTTCTGCTTCATCAAAAACTCTACCTGCATAATTTAAACGAGAAATGCCCGGTTCAAATATTTCTTGAGACTTCCCATAAGCCTCTAAATAATATTCCTTAACTTTAGTCAAAATTTCTTTTTTGAGATCTTCAGCTCTATTCATAATATCAACTCCATTAAGAGGAAATTTTTTCCTTTATTTCATCCAATACAGTTGCTTTGTTAATAAACCTCTCTGAATATGGCTCTCCAATACCTTCAGACGCATAAACCATGAATTCCGGAACTCCTCATTATTAAATCGCATTTCTTCTAATCCATGCTTTAATTCCAACACTGCATCTTCAAGACTAACCAATGGTTGATAATCTGGAGCAAGTTTTTTAAAAAGGCTAAAATCTACTTTATATGATCTCTTGTCTGGCTGGGCATTTTTGTTTATAGATACTTCTGTATCTGGAATTATATCAGCAACTGCCTTTGCCAAATCTCCAATCTGATAGGTCCATATATCACTTCCTATATTAACTGGTAAAAAGCTTCCGCCTGTTTTAGGAGTTCTATTCATTGCCCAGTCAATCGCCCGAGCCATGTCCTTTACATGAATCAATGGTCGCCAAGGAGTACCATCACTCAAGACTACAATTTTCCCAATGGTAACGGCCGAAGCCACAAAATCATTTAATACAAGGTCTAATCTCAACCGATCCGACATACCACAGGCCGTCGAAAACCTTAAACAGGTTACACAAAAAGTTTCATCACTGAGCAGTTCTAACTCCCTCTCCATGAAAACCTTGGATTTTGCATAGGCGGTTAAAGGATTCAGTTTGTCACTTTCTTTCCTTGGTCCACCTTCTGCAGAACCATACATACTACAACTGGAGGCAAAAACAAAATTACGTACCCCCGCCTTTTTTGCCTTCCTAGCAAATTCAACACTGGCATTTGAATTAATTTCAGTTGTAACCTTCTCAAACCTATTTCCCATAGGATCATTTGATATGGCAGCTAAATGGACCACCACATCAACTCCAGCTAATATGGAATCTGGGAAATTCCTTATATCGCCAAAGTATTGGATATCTACCCTATGTTCAGGGATAGATCTTGCATTTGTCAGACAGTGACCGAAAAATCCTGTATCATACCCTATAATCTTTATATCATCATAAGTATCACGCAAATATTTAATAAGAACCGGACCAATATAACCCATATTACCTGTTATTAATACATTCATAAGGTTACCTTCCTTTTCTACCTCTTATTAGTAAGCATCACTATTTGATCTACTACATATTTTGAGAAGGACAGAGAACATGTAAACCCCGGCGAAACAGCATTCAAGACATGTATAGAGTTAGAGTCTCCCTCCACGACAAAATCCATCTCAAGCCGCCTGGTTCGTCTATTAACCAGTTGTGCCCTAATACCTGGCTCCCCCCACCTGCCAAAATCTTTTAGGCGAACTCCAGTAACAAGCTGGGCCGCTTCCCCTACTAAGTATGGCTTATAATACTTCTTTATCTCATCTAGAGCCAACTGCAAGAATTTTGTGCCAGTTCCTCGCCAAAGAGCAACTTGACCAAACAATATCTGGGAAATTTCTTTTATGTCAAATCCATTCCAACCCTTGTATTGCTCGCGCCAGAAGGCTGGAATTGCTGTAGGTCCAATTTTTATAGTACCATCAACCGATTGTGTAAAATGTACTCCAAGGAATGGATTCTCAAGATTTGGGACTGGATACACATGAACAGAGAGATTCCCAAAAGTTGGCTTAGCATGCAAATACAGTCCTTTGAATGGCAGCATGAAATAATTCTTAGAAAATCCATAATCTTTAGCAACTTTGTCCGCGTATAGACCTGCGGCGTTAACCAGATACCCCGGCCTATAGATTCCTCTTGAAGTAAGTACCTTCTCTCCATCACTCTCAAGATAACGTTCATTAATATTTATTTTGACGCCATGCCCTTCTAGCTCCTGCCTGAATGATTCCATCACTTCTTTAGGATCAATAGTTGATGTTGTGGGCGACCAAAGGGCATACTTCACGGTTTTTACCCGCGGTTCAATTTCAGTTGCCTCTTTCGCGGAAAGTCTTTCAACGGATACACCATTTTTTTCAGCACGTTCAAAAAGAATCTCCAGAGCTTCCAAGTCTTTCTCATTTTTTGTAACAACAAGCTTCCCACATTTCTTTATCCTCAATCCCCTTTGATCACAATATTCTGTCAAAAGCCTATTGCCATCACGAGTAAACCGTGCCTTTAAACTATCTTCTGTATAATAGAAACCAGCATGCAAGACACCACTGTTTCTTCCGCTTGCATGCTTAGCACAGCTCTTTTCCTTCTCAAGGACTATTATCTTTGAGTCAGGAAACCTATTATAGATTTCCCTAGCAATAGATAACCCTATAATTCCAGCACCTATAATCAGGAAATCACAGACAGTTGCATCCTTTTCCCCATCGCATCCTTTCCCCATCTCGCCCATCCACCCCTTCGTCCCTATTCTCTACCAAACTTTCCAATCCGCCTTGCCTTGAGCCCAAAGTCGGTTCAGGTATTCCATATCCCTATAGGTATCCATGCAGGCCCAGAAGCCGTCATGGCGATACACTATGAGTTGGCCTTCTTTAGCCAATTCCTCGAGTGCCCCATATTCCA